>JAFAEX010000052.1 GCA_023423795.1 Chloroflexota bacterium
CCTACCCTACGGCACCTTACAGCCGGGCCCTCCCCTACGAACGCGCGGCGTCATCGGCGGGCGAACCAGCAGCGAACGGCCGGATTCCGTCTGACGCCCTGCGAACGAAGAACGGGGCGCCGCGCCGATCGACCGGATGCCGGATCAGCCGACGAGCCCGCCGAGCACGAAGAGCACGAACACCAGCCCGCACAGGACCAGCGCCAGCCACTCGCCCCAGCGCGCGCCGGTCGGCGAGTCGGCCCCGAACTCGGCCCGCCAGAGGCCGTTGAGCGCCGTCTGGCCGCGCGCTGCCAGCCGCGCCAGCGCCGCCAGCGAACCCAGCATCAGGACGACGAACTCGGCGGCGGTGACGCCCGGCCGCAGCGCGACGAAACCGAACACCCCGGACACCAGCGCCAGCACCACCGCCAGCCGCGGCGGCACCGTGAGCGGCACGCCGCCGGACTGGAGCAGGACGGCCATGACGCGAAAATGGGCGTGGGTGCGGAACAGGCCGTAGACCGGGACGAGCGGCGTCAGCGCGTGCCCGAGCGGGCTCATGCCGGGATCGCGCACGAGGCGCTTCATCTCCCCCCAGGTCTGGCCGAACCAGACCAGCCAGTAGACGCCGAAGGTGACCATCACCAGCGACGCCGCCATCCACGCCGGGCGTTGCCGCACCGGCTCGGCCAGCAGCGCGGCGTGCAGCGGACCGGACTCGTAGACCGGGGCGAACCCGGCCGCCGAAGATGCCGGCTGCTTCGGGTGCGGATCGGCCGCGATCCCGGTCCCGGTCGCCGCCGGGCGCGCCAGACCGTTCGCGCCGGTCGGCTGCGGTGCGGCCGGCGGTGCGGGCTGCCGCACCGCGGCGACCGCCCCGGGCAGGGATGCGCCGCACTCGTGGCAGTAGGCGGCGTCCGCGGCCACCGGGGTGGCGCAGACCGGGCAGGTTGCCGACATCGAGGAATCCCCCGTCCCGCGGATCGATGAGCGGGCGCAGTCTGCGGGCGCATCGTCGCCCTCGTCAATGCCGAACGGGCGCGCCCGCGCAGCCGCGCCGTTTCCGGTAAGGTTCGACGCCAGCGGCGACAACGGCACGGGGAGGGCGAAACAATGGCGGCTGGCGGCATCCGGCGCGATCCGTTCGGCGAGGCGGGCGGGCGACCCGTGGAGCGGTGGACGCTCGACAACGGCGACGGCCTGCGGATCGCGGTGCTGTCGCTCGGCGCGGTGCTCCACGCGGTCGAGGTTCCGGATCGAGCCGGGAACAGCGCCAGCGTGGTGCTCGCGTTCCCGGATGCGGCGGGCTACCTGCAAACGCCCAGCCCGTACTTCGGCGTCGTCGCCGGCCGCTACGCCAACCGGATCGGCGGCGCCGGTTTCGAACTGGACGGGCGCGCGGTGCGGCTCGACCCCAACGAGGGGAGCAACCACCTCCACGGCGGCGCGACCGGGTTCGACAAGCGCCACTGGCGGGCCGAGGATGCCTCCGACGGCGACGGCGCGGCGCTCCGGCTACATCTGGACTCCCCGGACGGCGAGATGGGCTACCCGGGCAACCTCGCCGTGTCGGTCAGCTACGCGCTGCGCCCGAACCGCACGCTGGAGGTGTCGTATCGGGCCGAAACCGACGCGCCGACGATCGTCAACCTGACCCAGCACGCCTACTGGAACCTCGCCGGCGAGGGCTGCGGCGACGTGCTGGGCCACCGGCTACGGGTGCGCGCCTCGCGGTACACGCCGGTCGGCCCCGGCTCGATCCCCACCGGCGAACTGGCCCCGGTCGAGGGCACGCCGTTCGATTTTCGGGAACCGCGCGCCATCGGGGAGCGCATCCGGGAGGACCACCCTCAATTGGTGATCGCCCGCGGGTACGACCACAACCTCGTCTTCGACCGGCCGGAACCGGACGACGGCGCGCTGCTGCCGCTGGTGCGGGTCGAGGAGCCGGTCAGCGGGCGCACGCTCGAGGTCGCCACCACCGAACCGGGGGTGCAGTTCTATTCCGGCAACTTCCTCGACGGCTCCGTGGTCGGCGTCGGCAACCGCGCCTACCGGCAGGGGGACGGGTTCTGCCTCGAAACGCAGCACTTCCCGGATTCGCCGAACAATCCGCATTTCCCGAGCACGGTGCTGCGCCCCAGCGAGACCTACGAGAGCCGGACGACGTTCGCGTTCGGGACCGGCGCAGATCCAGCCTGACCGCGTTCGCCGTCGCCGTCCGTACAAGATTGCCAGGTCGCCCATTATAATGTAACGTCTTTTCATTGTAACGAAACCCGGATACCGAACCCCGCGATCCTCGCCTGCCGGGCCGACGCCGTCGTCGGCCCCGTCCCGCCGTGTCGCGCGAGGAGGATCAGCCATGCATCGGTGGCTCGTGTTGCTCCGGCTGCTAGCCTGCGCGGCCCTGCTCGGGCTCACGCCGCTCGCCGCCCGTTCCCAGGAAGCGACCCCGGCCGCCGGCGGCGACCTCGTTCGGCTCTCGCTCGCGGAGTTGGCGCCCGACCGCACGGCGACCATCGGGCTGGCCCGCACGGTGCTCGAACCCGGCGGTTCGCTCCGCCTCGTCGCCGGGTCCGGCCCGGCGGTGGTCTTCGTCGCGGCCGGCGCCGTCCACGCCCAACCGGCGTTGGGACCGGAGCCGCTCATGGTGGCCGGTGGCGAGGCTGCGCCAGTGACGCCCGCGGCGATTCCCGAGGTCGGCGACGCCGTTGCGATGGGTTCCGCCATCGTCGTCCCGGCCGGCGGCGCGGCCGACCTGCGCAACGACGGCGACCAGCCGGCCACCATCGTCGATCTGCTGGCGGCGGCCGACGCCACGAGGGAGGCGGCCACGGGCGCGACCGCCCTCGCCACGTCCCAGCGCAGCGTGACGTTGCCGGAAGCGCCGGTGGACATCGTGCTCGGCCTCGCCGAGATCCCACCCGGCGGCCAACTGGACCTGCCGCCGGGACCGGGCGAAACGGTCGTCGCCGCCGTCGATCCGCGCCAGATCATCCTCGTGACCGGGCGCAACTTCAACCGGAGTTCCACCCCGGTGCCGGTTTACGTCCTGACGATCGTCCCGGCCGGCGCCGCAGCGGGAACGCCCGCCCCGTAGGTTCGCGTCCGTTGCCGCCGCGGGCGCATCCGGGGTCCGCCGGCGCCGAGAAAGGAGCACCCGATGACGCGTGCTGCCGCCCGATCGTTCGCCCTGGCCCTTGCGCTCGTCTGCGTACTCGGCCTTGCCGTTCCCCTGGCCGGGGCGTGGCAGGACGCGACGCCCCAACCCGGCGCGATGGCGGGCGCGTTGCCCGCCGGCGTCGAGGTCGTCGCCAGCGGGCTGACCAACCCGCGCGGCTTCACCTGGGGCGCCAACGGCGAGATCTTCATCGCGCTGGCGGGGATCGGCGGGGATTCGCCCGGCACGCTCGACGACGGCACGCCGTTCGGTCTGTTCGGGGGACCGACGTCGAGCGTGGCCCGGATCGAGGCCGGCTGCGCCGTCCCGATCGCCGAAGGCCTGGCCTCCACGATCTGGGCGGACGTCGGCTGGGTCTGGGGGATCATGGATCTCGCCATCCTCGACGACCACCTGTACGCGCTCTCCAGCGGCGGCGGCATCGAAGGCGGCTTGCCGGACGTGCCGAACGGGGTCTACCGCATCAACGCGGACGGCACCGCCGACCTGGTCGCCGACTTCTCGGCCTGGTTCCGCGAGAACCCGCCGGACTTCATCGCGCCCGACTACGGGCAGGACGGCTCCCTGTTCTCCCTCAAGGCCGGCGCGGACGCCCTGTGGGCCAACGAATCGGTGGCGGGGCGGCTGATGCGGGTGACGCCCGACGGCGAGATCGACCTCGTGACCGACCTGTCGGTCGATCACCCGGTCTTCGACGGCATCGCGGTGGCCCCGGACGGCGGCGTCTACTTCGGCTCCCTGACCGCGATCCCCTATCCCGAAGGGGCCGCGAAGGTCGTCCACGTGTCGCCCGACGGAGTCGTGACCGACCACTGGACGGGGCTGACGGCGGTGACCTCCATCGCGGTGGGGCCGGACGGCACGCTGTACGCGGAGGAACTGGGCACCGACAACCTGGAGGAGCCGCCGTTCCTGCGGCCGAACAGCGGCCGGATCGTGCGCATGACCGGTCCGGACGGCTTCGAAGAGGTCGTGACCGACATCCCGTACCCGGTCGGGCTGAACTTCGGCCCGGACGGGGCGATGTATGTCACCTATCCGGCCTTTGGACCGGACGCCGGGGTTGGCCAGGGCGCGTTGCTGCGGATCGACCTCGCGGCCGGCGCCCCGATCTCGCTGGCAGGGCTGGGCGAACTGGCCCCGACCTGCGCCACGGCCACGGGCGGCATGGCTCCGTCCGACGCCTCGCCAACCCCGTAGGGCGCGGTCCGCCCCAGCCAGCGGCCCCGTCCCTGCCGTCATCACGGGAACGCCTTGGCGCCCCGCCCGCTCTCGACCCTCCGGCGGCGGGGCGTCCACGGCGTTTCCGTGCTGGCGCCAGGGGGAACGCCCGGCGCGACGACACGCCGCACGACGGACCCCGCGAATCGCCGCGATCACGTTCGAGAGGATGCGCCCGATGCAGGCAACCGACACCGACTCCGCCATCGACCTGGCCACGCCCGACGCCCTCGTCGAGCGGTTGTTCGGGTCGGCCGTCGCGGCGATGGACATCTTCGCCGTCTACCTCGGCGACCGGCTCGGCTACTACCGGGCGCTTGCCGAGGGCGGCCCGGCGACCAGCGGCGACCTGGCCGCCCGCACGGGAACCGACGAACGCTACGCCCGCGAATGGCTGGAACAGCAGGCCGTCACCGGCATCCTCGTGGCGGAGAACCAGGACGGCCCGCCGACCGAACGGCGTTTCCGGCTGCCGGCGGGCTACGAGGCGGTGCTGGTGGACCCCGACAGCCCGACCGCGATGGCGCCGGTGGCCCAGATCCTCGTCGGCTCCGTCTCGCCGCTGCCGCAGGTGCTGGAGGCGTTCCGTACCGGCGGAGGGGTGCCCTACGCGGCCTACGGCGCGGACCTGCACGAGGGGCAGGCCGGCACGACCCGGCCGCAGTTCCGCCACCTCCTCGCGCAAGAGTGGATCGCGGCCATGCCCGACGTCGATGCCCGGCTCCGGGCCGACCCGCCGGCGCGCGTCGCCGACGTCGGGATGGGCCTCGGCTGGTCCAGCATCGCGATCGCGCAAGGCTACCCGGGGGTGCGCGTGGACGGGTTCGACCTCGACGAGACCTCGGTCGCGGCGGCGCGGGCCAACGCTGAGGCAGAAGGGGTGGACGATCGGGTGCGGTTCCACGACCGCGACGCCGGCGACCCCGCGCTCTCGGGCCGCTACGACTTCGCGCTGGCCGTCGAGTGCATCCACGACATGTCCGACCCGGTCGGCGTCCTCGCCGCGATGCGGCGGCTGGTCGGCGACGGCGGCCCGGTGCTGGTGGTGGACGAGAAGGTGGCGGACCGGTTCGCCGCGCCGGGCGACGACGTCGAACGGTACATGTACGGCTTCAGCATCCTGCACTGTTTGCCGGTGGGGATGACCGAGCAGCCGTCGGCGGCGACCGGGACGGTGATCCGCGAATCCACGATGCGGGGCTACGCCGCGGACGCCGGGTTCCGCCGGACGGAGGTCCTGCCCATCGAGCACGACTTCTTCCGCTTCTACCGGCTGACGGGCTGATGCATCGAATCGGCGACCGGCGGCCCGTCGTTGCTCCGGCGAGGACGCTGGCGAGGCGGGCGCGATGATGGCAGGCGCCAAATCGCTCCGGCAATCGCCGAGCGCCCGGGGTTCATGATGTTTTCCACATCGATGCGGACGCCCGGCGACGGGCGGGCGCGATGCATCGCGCCCCTACAATCCGCGATAGTCCGGCCGGGCTGGAGGGGCGCGATGATGGCGGTTGCCAAACGAGCCCGGCCACCCGGCGTAGCCCGGGAATGAATTCCCGGGCGGGAGTGGGCGATGGCCGCATCAATTTGGCAACCGCCATCATCGCGCCCCTCCGGAGCCGGTATCCGCGTCAACCAGGCAACCGCCGCCATCACGTCCGCCGGTCGCCGCCCGGCCCGACAGGAATGCCGCGGACGGTGGCATCCGCCAGCACCACCGGGTTCCGGGCGGGCGGCGGCGTCCGGGGCGACCGGGCAACCCTCGTCAATCCCTGGACGGCGCATCCGCGAACGAGAGGCCGCGCCCTGCCAGCGCGCGCCGAAGGATGGCGACCGCCTTCGGCCCAACGCCGTGCAGCGCGAGCAGGTCTTGCTCGGCGACGCCCGCGAACTGGTCGAGACGATCGTAGCCGGCGGCCGCCAACGCGCGGCGAGCGGGCGCGCCGACGTTCGGGATGTCGTCGGCCTGGATCGGCTTCGGCGGGGTTCCCAAAGCAAAAACCTCCGAGCGGCCGCCGGGCGCGCCGTCCGCCAGCCACGCGGTCGTCATCACCCCGATCGCGGACGGGAGAACCGTACGACAACGAAACGGACCCGGCCGTGGCGGGCCGGGTCCGTCGGGAGGGACCGGGGAGCGGCGGGCCGTGGGAGGAGCGGCGCGCCGGCCGGGTGAAAACCTGATTGTCTACCGTCTTTATCGACTTGAGCGAAGTGTAGCACCGGCGATCGGGGCGCGCAACCCCGCGCGCAACCCCGGACCGAGGGCGGGAGTGCGCCATCGGTCCGGGGTTGCGCGCACCGGCGCGACGGGCGGGAACGGGCGGCGCCGGTTTCGCGGCAGACCGAGCAGTAATTTGGAAGGGTGCTGCTCGGCGGATGCCGGACATGGGCGACCCCCGGCCGGGGAGTCGGGGGTCGCCGCAGGAAGGGGGATGGGAGGTTGGGGAAACCTCTCGTCCTGTTGAGTTGGCGGGGACCGGGGAGGGAGGGAACGGTCCGCGCGCCGGGGATCGGGAACGACCGGGAGGGATGGGCCGGTCTTGCGTTCGCTTTTGTCCACTAAATCGGTGGACAAACGTAGGATACCACCGTTTCGCCCGGTGTCAAGCGGTGGCGCGAAACCCGGTCTTCGGGCCGCGCGCGTTGGCGCCCCGTGATGCGGCGCCAAACACGGGCAACCCGGTGCGGTGATTCATGCGCGTGTGAGGACGGATGCCGGCCACGGACGCCCGGGGAAGATGGAGGGCATGGGATCGATGCGGACGCCGACGATGCCCGGAGATGATGGTGGCCTCCACGATAGTCCGGGCATCGGCGGGGCGGGCGCGATGATGGCGGGCGCCAAATTGATCCGGCCACCGGACACGCCCGCCCGGGGTTGAAACCCCGGGCTACGCCAACGAAGCCCCTCCGGGGCTGGGCACGGGCCGTGGCCGCCCTGGTTTGGCCACTGCCATCATCGCGCCCCTACAGCGCGCGGCGGCGTCGCCATGTGTAGGGGCGCGATTCATCGCGCCCGCCGCTGGGCCGGTATCCGCATCGAATAGGCAACCGCCGTCATCGCGCCCGCTTCGTGGGTTGGTGTCCGCATCAGATCGGCAAAACGCCATCATCGCGGCCGCTGCTGGGCCGGCGTCTGCATCGAACAGGCAACCGCCAGCGTCCCCGGCCCGGGCACGCCGGAGCGCGGGTGGGTGCGCCGGACCGCGCGCCCCGCCCCTACTCCCCGGCGGCGAGGACGCGGGCGCGGCTTTCGTCGGTGGATTCGAAACTCATGATGGCGACGGCGTCGCCGGGGCGGAGGTCGGCCAGCGCGGCGTCGAGGGCGGCGAGTTGGCCGGGGAAGTGCTCGGGGGAGGCGTTGACGGCACGCGCGCCGGCCTCGATCAGGTCGGTCACCTCGGTGGTGCTGGCCCTGCCGCGCAGGTAGCGGGCCGACTCCTTGACCAGCACCCGGTCGGCCAGATCGCCGGCGACCTCGCCCAGCCGCCGGATCGCGTCGTCGGCGCGGTCGCCGGCGGAACCGACGATGGCGACCAGCCGCCCGCCATCGCCAACGAACCCGCGCGCCAGCCGCAGCAGGTGGCCCAGCCCGACGTCGTTGTGGGCGTAGTCGATGACCACCGTGCCGCCGCGCACCGTCAACACCTCGTTGCGGCCGGGGTTGTGGGCGGGGTCCTGCCCGAAACCGGCCAGCGCGGCGGCGACGGTTTCCCGGTCGATCCCCAGCGCGAGGCAGGCGGCGGCAGCGCAGAGCGCGTTCTCGACCATGTGCCGGGCCGCGCCGCCGAAGGTGGCGGGAATGTCGGCGAGCGGCGCGAGCGGCGCAACGCTCCTGCCGTGGGCTTCGACGACGACGCCGTCGCGCACCAGCAGCGCCCGGCCGCCGTCGGCGAGGTCGGCGGATACGGTTTCGTTGGCGGCGTCCTGCGTCACCCAGAAGCGGCCGGCGCGGGTGGCCGACGCCGCGCCGCGCACCAGCGGATCGTCGGCGTTCAGCACCGCCCAGCCGCCGGGGCGGGTGGCGTGGACGACGACGGATTTGACCCGCGCCAGTTCCTCGACCGAATGCACGCCGTGCATCCCGAGGTGGTCGTCGCTGACGTTGGTGAAGACGGCGACGTCGCAACTCTCGAACGCCAGCCCGCGCAGGAGGATGCCGCCGCGGGCGGTTTCCAGCACGGCGACGTCGGCGGCGGGGTCGTCCAGCACCCGGCGCGCGCCGGAGGGGCCGGAGTAGTCGCCGTCCAGCACCTGCTCGCCGCCGACCCAGACGCCGGCGGTGGTCGAGCAGCCGGGGCAGCGCCCGGCGGCGGCGAGGACGTGCACGATCATGCGGGTGGTGGTCGTCTTGCCGTTGGTGCCGGTGATGGCGACGATCGGCTTGGTCCGTTCGTCGTCGCGGACCATCAGCGGCCGGTCGTCCCGGTGGCGGCCGGCCGTCAGTGCGCGCAGCGCGTCGGCCTCGGCGCGCAGGTCCGGCGGCGAATCGTCCGTTGCCGCCCTGGCGAGCAGCGCGCCGACGGCCAGCGCGAACCGGCGGTGGTCCCACGAAAACGCCAGCGCGTGGTGGCCGGGCGTCTCCATCGGCGTCCAGCGGGAGGCCGGCGCCGGGACGCCGGCCCGCTCGTGGAGGGCGGCGAGGGCGTCGGCGAGCAGCGCGCCGACGCCGGCCGCGCCCGGGGGCCAGCGCTCGTCGGTGATGCCGAGCGGCTCGAATCGGGCGGCGAGGGCGGCCACGGCATCCGGCGCGACGTCGGCCGGATCGAGCGCCAGTTCCAGTTTGATCGCCGGGCCGGGCAGGAACAGGTTGGGGCCGTCGAGGTCCCGCAGTTCGACGAGTCGCATCGCCCGCTCCATCCCCAGGGTTCGATCGGCCGTGCGGGATCCTACATCAGCGAGAGGGCGGCCACCTGAATGAAGTTGAACAGCGCGTGGGTGATGATCGCCGCCGTGGTGTTGAGGTACTTGCGCTCCAGCCCGAGCACGACGCTGACGAGGAACAGCCCGACGATGGAGGCGTTCAGCCCGTACTGCGCGCCGTGTAGCAGCGCGAAGCAGACGGAGGTCAGCCCGATGCCGAGCCGCGGTTGCAGCGCGCCGCGGAAGATGGCCTCCTCACCGATCCCCGCGCTGAGGCCGAGCACGAGCGCGCCGGGGATGGTCTGGACGTTGCCGGAGATCTGCTCGACGACCTCGTTGAGCCCCTCGTCCAGCCCCGGTTGGAGCGCGTTCCCGATGACGCCGACGATGCCGGCCAGCAGGAAGCAGGGGATCACCGCGCCGACGCCGACCGCGATGGTGCGCAGGTCCGGCATGACGATGCCGAGGCGCCGGGTGGCCTCCTGCGCGGTGCGGACGTAGGGCAGGTCGCGCTCGCGGTCGAAGCGCGGCACCGGCCAGCCGACCGCGAGGTAGGCGATCGCGAGGAACGCCGCGCCCTGCGCGATAAGTTCGAGGTAGCCGACCGATGGGATCAGGCTGGGATCGGGCGGCTGGGCCGACTCCGGGAACAGCAAGGGCGCGCCGTTGAAGGCGATGACCACCAGCACGAGCGTCAGCCCGGTCATGTCCATCGGGGAATCGGCGTCGATCGGCAGCACCCGCGCCAGCGCCGCGCGCACCGGCCGCAGCAACGGCACCGCGAGCGCCAGGCCGATCGCCAGCAGCAGCGACCCGAGGCGCGGGTCGTTGCGAACGGCGACGGCGGTTCCGGCGACGAGGAGCAGGCCGCCGGGGATGCCGAACAGCAGGTAGAGCCCGACGAAGGCCGAGCGGTCGGTGCGGGCGCGGTAGGCCCAGTAAGCGACGCCGAAGGCGGCGAGCACGGTGAACAGGAGCGAGAGCAGGACGGCGAACGGGGATTCGGCTTGCTGCACGGCGTCTGGTCGCCTCCGGGACATCGGGAAACCCGCCGCGAGTATACGCGGACGCCCGGGGGGTCCCGCCGCCAACAGGGTGGTTGCAGCAGGCGACGGCGCACGCATTCCCGGCATCGGTCGTGGGTCCAGATTCGGCCCGGCGGACGACGGCCGCGCGTGCCAACCGGCGCGGTGCTGCCGACGATGGCCGGCATGAGGCCATCCACCGGACCGCCGCCGAGGGCGGGGCGTGCCGGAGGGCCCCGCGCCGTACGCAGCGCGGGGCCTTCCCGTCGTCAGGTCCAGCGGACCTACGGGATGTCGCGGATCCAGCCCGCCTCGGCGCCGATACTGGTGGGGAGGCCGTGGCCGGTGTAGACGACGGTTTCCTCGGGCAGTTCGGCCACCAGCCGCTTCAGGGTGGCGTTCATCGCCGCCTGGTCGGAGCCGGGGATGTCGGTGCGGCCATGGCCCTTGGGGAAGAGCACGTCTCCCCCGAAGAGCACGTTGTCGGCGGCGCTCCAGAGGCCGATGTGGAACGGCTCGTGGCCCGGCAGGTGGAGCACGCGGAAGGTGTGGCCGCCGATGCTCACCTCGTCGCCGTCGTCCACCGTCTCGTCCGGCGTCGTCGGCGGGATCTCGACCGGGATCGGCGCGAAGACCGGCTGCGGGTCGGCCAGCGCCGGTCCGGCCTCGCGGTGGGCCATCAAGGGCACGCCGAAGGCGGCCTTGAGCGCGGCGGCGTCGGCGATGTGGTCCCAATGGGTGTGGGTGAGGATGATGCGGCGAACGTTCCAGCCGCGCTCCTTCGCGGCGGCCACCAGGCGGTCGGTCGCCTCCAGCGGGGCGTCGATGACGACGGCGTCGCCGGAGTCGGTGTCGGCGACGAGGTAGGCGTTGGTGTCGAACGGCCCGCCGGCGATGGTTTCGATCTGGAGGGTCATCGGCTGCTCCGGACGCATCCCGGCCCGGGGCGCCGGACGCGGCGCCCGCGCGTCCCGCGGCGGGCCGGGATGCGGCGCGGGACCGGGCATACGGTACCCGATTGCGGGTCCGGTGAGTCGAGCAGTCGAGAAGTGACGAGGACTCCCCGCGGAACCAGGATCGTGGGGCGGAACGCGCCCTACGACCCCGCGTTGCCGAAGCGTTCGAAGGAGACGATCTCGGCGAGCGGCTTGCGGGCGGCCGAGGATTCGGCGCGCTCCGCCTCGCGTTCGCGCAGGGGGTAGCCGATCGAGAGGGCGGTGCGCAGAGTTCGTTCGGGCGGGACGCCGAGGGCGGCCTTGGCGGCGGGCTCGTGGCCCTCGTCCCAGTACCAGCCGATGCAGGAGCCGAGGCCGTGGGCGCGGGCGGCGAGCATGATCCGCTCGCTGAGGCGGCCGTCGTCGTAGGCCTCGTCGATCGGGTCGTCGCCGTCCATCACCAGGAACAGCCCCAGCGGCGCATCGGCGAGGTGGCGGGTGTAGGTGCCGATGGCGGCCAGTTCGTCGAGCGTCGCGCGGTCGCGGACGACGACGACGTGCCACGGCTGGCGGTTCATGGACGAGCCGGTCCAGCGGGCGGCGTCGAGGATGTCGGCCAGCGCTTCGTCGGGCACCGGGTCGGGCGCGAAGCGGCGGGTGGCGCGCAGACCGCGCAGGAAGGCGATCGGATCGACAGGGTCGGGACGGGACATGGGCAGGCATCTCCTCTGTCGGCGCCCGCACCTCAAACGCGGCGGGCGCCCGCGGCTGATGCTACCCGAGCGCGGCCGCATCGAGGCGCTCGCGCCAGTCCGCCACGAGCGGTTCGGCGCCGAACTCCTCGATCAGCATGGCGACGACATCGGCGAGGGAAACGGGTCCGGTGGGCAGGTGGCGCTTGTCGAGCGGGACGAGACCGCGCTCGCCGTTCGGCTGGCGCGGCCGAAGTGCGGCCGAAACGTGGACGTGTGGGCGAACCGGAGCGACAAACAGGGAATTCGGATGCCAGTGAAACGCAATCAACTCGACGCCCGAACGGTCCAAGAGCGCATAGAAATACGAAACGGCCTCGAATCCCGACTCTCCGGCTCCGCTCTTGAGGCGAACGGTATCGGATACTGCCAGCCGGCAGCCCCGCATCGGGGATGGCACGATAAGCGGCGCAGGTTCATCCAACCAGCGGGTTGCGAGGACTTGGCCTTGCTCCCGCTGGATGGAGAAGCGAGGCCGAGCGTGGCAGACGCAACCGATTACCGTTCGGGCAGATCTAACTGCCTGCGAGAAGTCGGCCATCGGTTTCCGGGTCGAGCGGACGGACGAGCGGCAACAGCATCCAGAGGGCGACAACCTTGCGGCCGAACTCGTCCTCGGACAATCCGACGAATTCGCCAGCATCCCAACGGCGCAAGAATTCGTCGCCCGAAATGCCGAGAATCCGTTGTGCCGCGCGATCGAACGACGCGCGTGCTTCTTCCTCCGACACCGGGTCCGGCAGCAGTTCGTCGTCGTCGGTGATGTGAAGTTTGGGCGCGGCCATGATTGCGTCTGCCTGCTCGATCGAACGAGAACCTGGACGAGAGTCTAGCAGCCGCTGGTGGATCGAACGGCGCCGGGCAGGAGCAATGCCCCTTCCTACCCCAGCACCAGCCGGTCGATGACGGCGACGCCGAAGACGAGGGCGAGGTACCAGAGCGAATAGAAGAACATGCCGCGCGCGGTCGCCTTGGAGGGGTTCCAGTACAGCCGCAGCGCGTAGAGCAGGAAGCCGCCGTTGATGGCGACAGTTCCCAGCAGGTAGATCCAGCCCAGCCCGAACGGGGTCAGAGCCACGCACAGCACCGCCAGCAGCGCGGTGTAGATGAGGACCTGCTTGCGGGTCTCGGCCTCGCCGGCGACGTTCGGCAGCATCGGCACGCCCACCCGGCCGTACTCGCCCTGCTTCAGAAGCGCCAGCGCCCAGAAGTGGGGCGGGGTCCAGAAGAAGATCACGCCGAACAGGCCCCAGGCGAGGATCGAGAGGTCGCCGGTGATGGCGGCCCAGCCCACCAGCGGCGGCACCGCCCCGGCCGCGCCGCCGATGACGATGTTCTGCGGGGTGCGACGCTTCAGCCAGAGGGTGTAGACGAAGACGTAGAACAGGTTGCCGGCGAGGGCCAGCAGCGCGGCCAGCGGGTTGACGACGATCCACAACTCGACGACCGCCGCGACCGTGAGCGCCACGCCGAAGGTCAGCACCGCCCGCGGCGAGATGCGCCCCGCCGCCGAAGCCCGGCCCTTGGTCCGCGACATCTTCGCGTCGATGTCGCGGTCGATGAAGCAGTTGAGGACGTTGGCGCCGCCCGAGGCCATCACCCCGCCGAGTAGCGTGGCGGCCACCAGCCAGAAGGGCGGCAGCCCCGCTTCGGCAATCAGCATCGCCCCGAGCGTGGTCGTCAGCAGCAGCGTCATGATGCCGGGCTTGGTCAGCGCCACGTAGTCAGAGACGACCTGCCGCGCCCGGTCGAGCCAGCCGGCGGGATCGGCGGCCACGGCGGCGGCCGGGACCCCGCCCATCGCGAGCGAACCGCCGCGCCCAGCGCCCGCTCCCGCGAGCGCCGGCACGGGTCCGCCGGCGACGAAGACCAGCGCCAGCAGCAGCACCCAGAGCGGCGTCAGCGTGGCGAGGTACAGCGGGCCGACCCATTCCGGCCGCCCGGCCAGCACCGCCGCCGCGCCTGCCAGCCCCTGCACAC
>JAFAEX010000124.1 GCA_023423795.1 Chloroflexota bacterium
CCCCTACACCGCCCGGCGCGTCCATCCCCCTGTAGGGGCGCGATTCATCGCGCCCGCCCGTCGCCGGGTGTCCGCATCGATGGCGCAACCTTCCCGTCGTCGCGCGCTCACGCCCCGTGCTCGCATCCGCTCCGGTTGCCCGCCCCCGCGCCATCCCGAGCTTGTCGGGGGATCTCGTTCTTCGTCCCCAAGCGGAGTCGCGACGAGATCCCCCGACAAGCTCGGGATGGCGCGGGGCGGCGCGGGATGGCGGACTGGTCCGCTCCTACCCGATCCGCTCCGCGAGTTCCTCGGCCTCGCGCTGGGCCTCGGTCATCGCATCCTCGACCGGGCGGCCGGCGGTGAGGACTTCCTGCACCCGGTTGATGACGATCTGGCCGAATTCCTGGTTGTTGAAGATGAAGTCGCCGACCATCTGCGGCGGGGTGGTCATGCTGATGTCCTGGTAGCCGGTCAGCCAGGGCAGGTCGGCGAAGTAGTCCTCCAGGCCGCCGACGTTGTAAGCCGGGATGACGTCGAGCTGCTTCGTCAGCAGCAGGCGGTAATTCTCCGGCTTGTACAGCCAGGTGATGAACTCGACGCCGGCGTCCGCGTTGGCGCTCTGGTTGTTGACCGTGATCGGGTGGATGCGGGCGATGGAGGTCTTCTCCGGCCACGGCAGCGGGATCGAGCGGATGTTGGGGTACAGCTCCGGCGCCGAGGTCTTGTAGATGTTGACCGCCGCCGAGACGATGAGCTGCTGGGCGATCTGGTTGGCGCCCCACTGCCGGGTCGCGGTCGCGTCGTCGCTGCCCTGCGGGAAGGTCTGGTCGTAGAACTGCTTGAACAGCGTGACCGCGTTGACGATCGGCTCGGAGGTGAGCAGCGGCGTCGTGCCCTCGGCCCAGACGCCGCCGTAGGGGCAGGCCCACTCCTGCAGGGTGAACCAGAAGCTCTCCGGCTCCGACAGCAGGTGCGGCGAGAACATCCCGAAGCGGTTCGGGCGCTCGGTCAGGTCGGTGCTGAGCGCGAGCCACTCATCGACGTTGGTCGGCAGCGTTTCCACGCCGGCCTCGTCGAAGATCGCCTGGTTGTAGAGCAGGCCGAAGACGACCGTCACGACGTCGAGGCCCATCGGCTGGCCATCGACGGTGATGTAGTCGTGGGCCTTGCTGAGGGTGGTGATGTCGTTGGCTTCCAGCACGCTGCCCAGCGGGGTCAGGATGCCCGCCTGCAGCAGGCGCAGCACGAGGTCCGGCGTGGTCTGGATGACGTCGTAGTCCACCCGCCCGGCCTGGAGCTGGATGATGATGTCGTTGGTGAAGTCGTTGAACGGCGCGCCGGCTTCCTCGACGCGGATCTCGTCCTGCTCCGAGTGGAACTTGTCGATCAGGAAGCGCCACGCCTCGGCCCGGCCCGGCTCGTTCCAGAACCAGGTGCCGTACTTGATCGTCACCGGCTCCTGCCGCAGGAAGGCCGGGGCGGCGAAGGTGCTGCGCTTGCTACCGACCAGGGCGGCGCCGGCCGCGGCCGATCCGCCGACGAGGGCGGCGCGGCGGGACAGCTTGGGGCGCTGCAGCCCGGCAACGATCTTGGTGTCGATGGAATGGGACATCGGGTCGTCCTCCGTCGCGTCGTCGCGTGTGGTCGAGATTCGGCGTCTGCGTCGGGTGCGCCGGCGTCGGCGCGGGGCTCCTCCTTTCGAGCAACTCGGTGGTTCGCCGCGCGGCGAGCCCGTCTCAGGCGGTCGTCCAGGTGTGGCTGCCGCCGGCGTTGAGCGCGAGGTTGCCGCCGTCAACCGGCAGCAACGTGCCGGTGACCATCGCGGCGGCATCCGAGGCGAGGAAGACGGCCGGGCCGGCGAAATCCTCCGGGGTGGCCAGCCGGTTCATCGGGATGCCGGTCAGGAAGCGGTCCATCAGCGCCGGATCGAAGGTGGGCGAGGCGAGCCACTGCTGGAAGCCCTCGGTCATCACCTGGCAGGGCAGGATGGCGTTGACGCGGATGCCGTGGCAGGCCCACTCGACGGCGAGTTCGCGGGTGAGCGCGTGGATCGCGCCCTTGTTGGCGCTGTGGGCGAGGTTGCCCCGGCCCAGCGCGGCAGCCCCGGCGATGGAGCTGATGTTGATGATGCTGCCGCCCTCGCCGCGGGCGATCATCCGCCGCCCGGCCTCCTGCGCGCAGCGCAGCGCCGAGGTGACGCCGATGCCCAGAACCCGCTCGAAATCGGCGATCGGCAGCGATTCGGGCCGGGAGCGCGCGCCGATGCCGACGTTGTTGACGAGGACGTCGATCCGCCCGAAGGTCTCGTCGATGTGGGCGAACAGGCGGGCGACCGCCTCGCCGTCGGCCACGTCCGCGACCTCGGCCAGCGCCCGCCGCCCGAGTTGCTCGATGGCGGCGGTGGTGTCGGCCAGCGGCCCACCGTCGAGGTCGCAGACGGCCACGTCGGCCCCGGCCTCGGCCAGCCCGAGGGCGATGCCGCGGCCGATGCCGCGCCCGCCGCCGGTGACCAGCGCCACCCGCCCGGAAAGATCGAACGGGCCGCGCCGCCCGCCGGAACTAGGATCGCTCACGCCGCCACCCCTCGTGCCGCCGCCCTGCGTTGGCGGCGAACCCGTTCGTACGAACCGTGCAGGTGGTCCTCCACCAGCGCCACCGCCTGGGCCGCGTCGCGCGCCCGCAGGGCATCGAGGATGTCCTGGTGCGAGGAGGCGACGAACTCGCGGAAGTCGTCCACCGTCACGTTGCGGTCCAGCAGCAGGATGTGGATCTGCGGCCGGAGCGAGAACCAGACGTCGCGCAGGCGGCGGTGCGCCGCCAGGTCGTAGATCTGGTCGTGGAACGCGAGGTCCAGGTCCGCCGCCTCGCCGGGGTCGATGCCGCGCCCGACCGCGGTTTCGATGCGGTTGACGATGGCTTGCAGCCGCTCCAGCCCGGCGGCGTCGATCCGCTCGGCCACGCGGCGCACGGCCAGCACCTCGATGGCGACCCGCAGCGAGTAGACCTCGTCGAGGTCTTCGTCGGAAAGGCGGGCGACGATCGCGCCGCGGTTGCGGCGGATGACGATGAGGCCTTCGCGCTCCAGCCGGGCCAGCGCTTCGCGCACGGGGCCGCGGCTCACGCCGATGGACTTCGCGAGCGTCTCCTCGCGCAATCGTTCGCCGGGGCCGAAGCGGCCCGAGACGATGGCTTCGCGCAGCCGGTCGGCAACGTCGTCGGCGAGTGACCGCGGCGGCGGCAGCGCGAGCGCGGCATCGAGGTGTTCGATTGCTGCCACGCGCTGCTCCCCCAACGCAGCCCGCGCCGCGCCCGTGTGCTGATCTGTGCCGTGCCGCCATGCTAATCGTTATCTGGAAATTGTCAACAATTCACGGCCTGTCAGGACGGGTCGAGCCCGAGGCGTGCGCGTGGTGCTCCAGCCGCCGGGCTGAGAAGGCACAGGACCCCCACGGCGGTTGCGAAAACGGGGCGTCCGCCGCCCGTCCTCAGCCCCGGAGGGGCTTCGTGCCCCTAGCCCGGGACTTCCCGTCCCGGGCGCGCATCGCCAGTGGCCGGATCGATTTCGCGACCGCCATCATCGCGCCCGCTCGGCCGATACCGGAACTATTGTGGCAAACGACATCACCCCCGGGCGGGCGTAGGGGATAGCCGGATCGATGTGGCAACCGCCTTCAACCCCGGGCGCCGCCGCCGGGTGGCCGGGGCAACATCGCAACCGCCATAAGGGCCCTGCGGGTAGGGCAGCGAAGGTGTTGATCCCGCTCGCGGCGATTGCGTCCGGGCGGTACGATCCCGGCGCCCGGCGGGGGTATCGTGGTCGTCGTAGCACCCAGCACCCAGCCCCCCCTCTCGGCACTCGGCACTCGGCACTCAACGTTCCGGAGGGATCGCCCGATGTCCGTCAGCTTCGACTTCGCTGGCCGCGCCGTGCTCGTCACCGGGGCGAGCAAGGGAATCGGCCGGGGGATCGCCGAGGCGTTCGGGCGGGCCGGGGCGCGGGTGGGAATCAACTACAACAGCGACCGCACCGGGGCGGAGGAAGCCGCGCAGGCGATCCGGGCGGCGGGCGGCGAGGCGCTGCCGCTGCAAGCCGACGTCGCCGACCCGGCGGCGGTCGCGGCGATGTTCGCGGCGTTCGAGGACGTGTTCGGGCCAATCGACGCGCTGGTCAACAACGCCGGGCAGGGCGGACCCGGCAAGCCGCTGCTGGAAACGTCGCCGGAAGAGTGGCGGGCGCTGCTGGCCGCCAACCTCGACGGCGCGTTCTTCTGCGCCGCCGAAGCGGGGCGGCGGATGGTCGCCGCCGGGCGGGGTGGTCGCATCGTCACCATCACCAGCGTCCACGAGGAAGCCTGCAACGCGCCGAACAGCGGCCCGTACCAGACCAGCAAGGGGGGCTTGCGCAACCTGACCCGCTCGCTGGCGCTGGAACTCGCCGACCACGGGATCACCGTCAACGCCGTCGCGCCGGGCATGATCCTGACGCCGATGAACGCGCGGGCGATGAGCGACCCGGAATACCTCGCCTGGGCGGAAGCGCAAATCCCCCTCAAGCGCGCCGGCCAACCTGCCGACATCGCCGCGATGACGCTGTTCCTGTGCTCCGAACAGGCCAGCTATTGCACCGGCCAAACCCACTACGTCGATGGCGGCTGGATGCTCACCTGGCCGCCGGTATAGCCGCCGATTCCGGCCGGCTCTACCGTCATCCCGAGCTTGTCGAGGGATCTCGTTCACGAGTCGAGGAGTCGAGCAGATACGATATCCCTCGACAAGCTCGGGATGACGGCGGGCGGGGCGAGCCGATGGGGTAGCAAAACGGATTCGCAGCAGCCGAGCCGGCCGATCTGCGTCCGAAAGTCAACGAATGGGGACCAATGGGCCGGTCACTTGCCGGACCGCGGCGAGCCGCGTGTTGCCATGATCCTGTGAACATGGCGACCGCGTGACAACCCCGGGGAGGTGACGACGTGATCCGCCGGTTCCGGCGACTCCGCATGCCGGGCAAAATCCTCGTAGTGTCGGTGCTGCTCGTCGTCCTCGGCATCGTCGCCGGCGGGCAAGGCGGCAATTCGATCGCGACCGTGGGCATTCTCGGCCTGCTGGTCGGCGCCGCCTGGTGGGTGCTGGCCGCGGCCGCCCGGCGCATTCGTGGCATCGGTCGGCGAGGAGGAGCCGCCGCCCCGCCGGCCGTGCCGCTCGGCGGGGCGGGGTGGGACCGGCCCGGCGCGTGGGCGGCCGTTGCCCGCAGCGGCGGGTCGCGCACCGGGCAACCGGCCCTCGACGACGTGCTGGGCCTGACGCCCCGCGAGTTCGAGGACCTGACGGCGGAGTTGCTGGCCCGGCTCGGTTACACCGGCGTGCGGCGCACCGGCGGCGCGGGCGACCTCGGCGCGGACATCGTGTGCCGCGACCCGCAGGGGCGTTCGACCATCGTCCAGTGCAAGCGGTTGTCGCCGGGCTCGAGCATCGGATCGCCCGTCGTGCAGACGTTCATCGGGATGCAGACCGTCCACCACCGCGCCGAACGCGGGATGATCGTGACGACGTCGGGGTTCTCCCAGCCGGCAAACAACCTGGCGCGGCAGCACGGGATCGTGCTGGTGGACGGCCCGAAACTGCTCTCGATGCTGCAGGTCACGGCAACCCCGGTGCGGCCCGTCAGATTCGCGCGGTGAGGTTGGGTGCGACGGGCTGCGCCCATGTCGGAAGAGCCGGTGACGTGCCTCCCGGCGCCGGGTTGTCGCCGCGCACGGTGGAGTTGACCGGACACTGACACCGTGCCAAACTTGGAGCGTCGGGCACTGCGAAGCGGGGCCCGGGAGAGGTTCAGGCACTGCGAAGCGGGGCCTGGCCTCTCATGTTGTTTCCGGCCCCGGCAGCACGATCAAACCATGCCCCTCGGCCTTGCCGGAAGGGTCGCGCCGGAACTTGCTCCTGACGATCTCCCAATCCTCCTTGGTGGTCATGCCCATCACGCGCCGGGCGATTGGGGAGACGACCAGGTCGGCAAGTTGCAGCCCTTCGATGTTGAGCCGCTTTTCCTTCAGCACCAGTTCGCAAACGCGCTCATCGATGGTTTGACCTCCGACGCGAGAGGCGCGGCCGGCGCCATGCCGGAGTCGCTCCCACGCCTCGTGGAGCGCAAAATCCAGCGGTTCGCCACGTTTCTCGGCATAGATGATGCCGCCGTCGGTGCAATCACCGAGATCCGAGCAGAAACGATCGACAAGGACCGACAGGCTATCGTGATACGGATCTTCGACATCCGTTCCATATCGCGCGGCAATCTTCGGTTTGTCGATCGCGCAGGCGACGACCTGGTATTCCAACTCCCGCATCATCTGGTTGAGTGCCGCAAAGAATGCCTGACGAAACGCGGGGTCCTTGAGGGGTTCGAACCCGTTCCGTGCACGCACGATGTCGGTCGTGTGCAGGATGATGCCGGGGTTGCCGAAAAACTCGGTCTTCAATTTCCGGATGCGCGGTCCCATGACGGTCCGGGCGTAGGTGCGATCGACGACGACGCCGAGTACGAACATCGGGTAAGCGGGATCGATCCTAGCGAGATTGTGGTCCCCTGACTCGTCGAGGTGCATGACTTTCACGCGGGTTCCTTCGTCGCGCACCCGATCGTGTCGATAAATGAACGTACATTATGCCCGGCTGCGGGCGAACCATTCGACCTCGGCGCGGACGGCGGCGCGGCTGGCCGAGCGGGCGCGGCGCACGGGAATATCGAGGGCGGCCGCGGCGGCGATGACGGCGTCGCCGGTCGAATGGTCCAGTTGGCGGATGACCAACACCGCGAGATCGGCGCCGCGCAGGACGGGTTCGACGCCGCCGCCGAGTTGGCCTTCCCACGTCGGCGGGACGTCGCGCACGTCGCGCGCGCCCGAGAGCAGCAGGTCGGAGCCGATGAGCGCCCGCAGCCCGTCGTGGCCGCCGGCGACGGCGACGACGAGCCCGGCCAGCGAGACCGGCGCTGCCGCGGGCGCGGCGGCGGGATCGGCACGCGGGCGGGCCGCCTTGCGCGCCCGCTCGATGC
>JAFAEX010000229.1 GCA_023423795.1 Chloroflexota bacterium
GGGTCGGCCAGCCCGGTCGTTTCGACCACGATGCGGTCGATGCGCGCATCGTCGGCGCGGTCGTTGGCGGCGACGAGGTCGCGCAGCGCGGCCACGAGATCGTCGCGCAGACCGCAGCAGGCGCAGCCGCCGGCGAGCAGCACGGTGCGCTCCTCGGTGACGCGCAACAGGTGGTGGTCGATGCCCGCCTCGCCCAGTTCGTTGACGACGACCGCGGCGTTCGCCCCGGCCGGTTCAGAAAGCAGCCGGCGGATCAGCGTCGTCTTGCCGCTGCCGAGGAACCCGGTCACCAGCAGCACCGGCAGCACGCCGGGTTCCGCCGTCGCCGGCCCTTCGGTCACGATTCCTCCCCTTCCCGTCCGCGCAGGGCGGCCAGCAGCGCCGGATCGAGCGGATCGAGCGTGCGCCCGGTCATCCGCTCCGCTTCCGCCCAGGCCGCCGGCAGGTCGTGGACGACGATTTCGGACCCCTTGCGGTCGCGCAGCAGGTACGACGACCCCTCCCAGTCCCGCAGCGCCAGCCCGCGCGGCGCGAGCACGAGGGTGGCCAGCCGGGCGCGCTCGGCCCGGTCGCGCAGCCGCAGGCCGCGCCGGCTGGCGTGGGTTTCCAGCGCCACCGGACCGCCGGGAGCGGGCGCGTCCTCGGCAGTTTCGGCCCAGTGGTCATCCAGCCAGATCTGGGAGCAGAGCATGCACATGGGATCGCCTGTCGGTGGTCGATTGGGTGGTTGTCTCGACTGCTTCGGCCGTCGCCGCCCGCCCGGGGCTGAAGGCCCGGGCTACGAAAACGAAGTCCCTCCGGGACTGAACACGATATCGGCGTACCCGTCCGTCGTCCTCAACCCAGGAGGGGTTTCGTTCCCGTAGCCCGGGCCTTCAGCGTTCGCCTCAACAAATCGTTCCCTCACCCGCCGACCGGGCCGTGCTCCCACGCCGTCCGCACGCTTTCCGGGCGGGCCGATCCCTCGCGGGGATACCGGGCGAGAAAATCGTCGGCCGCCTCCTCGAAGGTGGTCCAGCGGACCCCCGGAAAGGACGACAGGTAGGCGATGAACCGCTCCAGCATCAGCAGCACCTGCGGCCGCCCGGAAACGTCCGGGTGGATCGTGATCGGCACCACGGCGTAGTCGTACTCGCGGTAGACCCAGTCGAACTGGTCGCGCCACATTTCTTCGATGTCGCGCGGGTTGACGAAGCCGTGGGAGTTCGGGCTCTTCTTGATGAACATCATCGGCGGCAGGTCGTCGAGGTACCAGTTCGCGCCGATCTCGACCAGGTCCGTTTCCTCGCCGCGCACCAGCGGCTTCATCCACTCCTCGGCCCGGCGGGAATAGTCGATCTTCGTCCACGAGTCGCCGACGCGGGCGTAGAACGGGTGGAAATCGTTGTCCATCCGCGAGTTGTCGTAGACGATCCCGTTGCGCAGCAGCAGCCCAACCGTCGCCGCCGACAGTTCCCACCACGGCGCGACATAACCGCGCGGGCGCTTCCCGGACAACTGTTCGGCCAGCTCGATGCAGCGCAGCAGGACGGCCTCCTCCTGCTCCGGCGTCATCGCCACCGGGTTCTCGTGGGAATAACCGTGCAGCGCGATCTCGTGCCCGGCATCGACCACCATCCGCATTTGGTCGGGGAATGTTTCCATCGAGTGGCCGGGGATGAACCACGTCGTGCGGATGCCCGCGCGGTAGAACAGGTCCAGCATCCGGGGCGAGCCGATCTCGCCGGCGAACAGGCCCCGGGTGATGTCGCAGGGGGAATCCTCGCCGCCGTAGGACCCGAGCCAGCCGGCGACCGCGTCCACGTGGACGCCGATGCAGCAGAAGATCTCTTTTGCCACGGGACACTCCTCCCGGTGAGTCGGCACGTCGGCAAGCCTGCGGCCGCGCTACCGGCAGAATGGCATGCCGGAGGGAACCGTGCGCGCATGCCGACTTGCCGACCCGCCGACTTGCCGACTCACGCGGGCGGCGGTAGCGTTGCCCGACCATCGGCCGAGCCCGGTTCGCGGGCAGTTTGCAGGAGAGGTTTGCGTGAGCGTTGCCGCCTTCCCCGTGCGCGAGGGAACGATCCCGTTCAAGGGGTACGAAACGTGGTACCGGATCGTCGGCGAGCGGGAGGAGCCCGGAAAACTGCCGCTGCTGCTGCTGCACGGCGGCCCCGGCGCGGCCCACGACTACCTCGAGGCGCTGGACGCGATGGCCGCCACCGGCCGCCGCGTCATCTATTACGACCAGCTCGGCTGCGGCAAGTCCGCCATCCCCGAATCGCGGCCCGAGATGTGGACGGTCGATCTCTTCGTCGAGGAGGTCGGCGTCGTCCGCGAGGCGCTGGGGCTGGAACGGGTCCACATCCTCGGCCAGTCGTGGGGCGGCATGCTTGGGATGGAGTACGCGCTGACCGACCCTGCCGGGCTGGCGAGCCTGACCATCGCCAGTTCGCCGGCCAGCATGATCCAGTGGGTGGAGGAGGCCAACCGGCTGCGCGCCGAGTTGCCGGCCGACGTGCAGGAAGCCCTGCTGCGCCACGAGGCCGCCGGCACGACCGATGACCCCGAGTACCACGCGGCGATGGACGTCTTCTACGCCCGCCACGTCTGCCGCGTGCAGCCGGTGCCGGAAGAGGTCCAGCGCTCGTTCGACCAGATCGGGGAGCACCCGGAGGTCTACCACACGATGAACGGGCCGAGCGAGTTCCACGTCGTCGGCACCCTCAAGACGTGGGACATCCTCGACCAGATCGGCAAGATCCGGGTGCCGACGCTGATCACCTCCGGCCGCCACGACGAGGCCACCCCGGCGATCTCCGGCGCGATCCACGAGCGCATCGAGGGTTCCCGCTGGGAGATCTTCGAGGACAGCTCCCACATGCCCCACTGCGAGGAACCGGAGCGCTACGCCCGCGTACTCGACGGCTTCCTGAGCGAGGTCGAGCGCGGCGAGGGCGTCTGGCCAGCCGACGACGTAGAGGACCGGGAGCGGTAGCGGGACGGCGTTCCTCGAGGGGCGGCGCAGCGGCCCACCCGAGACCGAATCCGGAACAAACCCCGGCGGGGATCGGCATCACGTGGGCAACGGTCATCGTTCACCGTCCCCCGAAATGCTCCCTCCTAGGACGACGGGCGGTGTCCGCGCGCTAGCACGGACACCGCCGCGTTTCAGGGCGCGTGCTCGAACCGTCTCCGTCGTCATTCCGAGCTTGTCGAGGGATCTCGTCGTCCGCGCGACCACGGGGAGAACGAGATCCCTCGACAAGCTCGGGATGACGGATTGGACGACGCCCGCGAGGTTCTGGAACACGCATTGGGTAACTCGTGAGGCGACGCCCGGCGAACGCGCCCGCGGGCGGAATGGACGCGCGGCGGCAAATGTGTCCAGAGCTGTGGCATTCATCGTGCGGCGAAGACCGATGGCCTCGGTCGAATCGGTTCCCGTTCCGCTGCCACGGCGGCACATCGCCGCTGCCGTCCCCGACCGGTTCGGACAAGGACCGCTCCCGACGGCAGCGCCACCGGCCGGCAAGCAGGCCGTCGCGAGATGCCGTCGGAAGGACCGGATTCCCCATGACCCTGACCCGTCGCGCGACGCTGCTCGCTCCCTTCCTGCTCGTGCCCACCCGCACCGCGCTCGCCAACCCGGAGGCCACGCCGACGATGCCGACGATCACCTACCCCGAGACGAAGCGCGCCGATGTCGTCGAGGAGCACTTCGGGCAGCCGATTGCCGATCCCTACCGCTGGCTGGAAAACGACGTCCGCGCCGACGATGAGGTCGCCGCCTGGGTCGAAGCCCAGAACGTCGCCACCCGCGACCATCTCGATGTGCTGCCGGGCCGAGCCATCTTCGCGGAGCGGCTGCGGCGGTTGTTCGATCACGACCGCGTCGACGTACCGCGCAAGCGTGGCAACCGCTACTTCTACCTTCGCCATTCCGGCCTCGAGAACCAGCCCGCGCTCCGCGTCCGCAACGGGGTCGATGGGGCCGAGCGCGTGTTGATCGACCCCAACACGTGGTCGGCGGACGATGCCACGGCGCTCGCCGAATGGGCGGCGTCGGCAGACGGCGCCCGCGTCGCCTACGCCGTGCAGGACGGCGGGACCGATTGGCGGACCATCCGGGTCATTGATGTGATCAGCGGTGACGTGCTCGACGACGAGGTCGCCTGGGCGCGCTTCACCACCATTGCCTGGGCCCGTGACGGCTCCGGCTTCTTCTACGCCCGCTACCCCGAACCCGACGCCGGAACGTCGTCCCAGGCGGTCATTGCCAACCACGCCATCTGGTTCCATGCGCTCGGCACGCCGCAGTCAGAGGACCGACTGCTCTACGCCACGCCCGACCAGCCCATCCTGACGCACGTGTTCGACGTGACCGAGGACGGGCGGTACGCGGTCATCTTGTCCACGCCCCTGTCCGCGACCAACACCCTGGCCGTCATCGACCTTTCGAGCGACGATTGGCGGCCACGCATGCTGATCGACAACCTGGACGACGAATGGAGCGTGATCGGCAATAGCGGGACCACGTTCTACGTGATGACGAACAAGGACGCCGAACGGCGCAAGGTCGTCACGGTGGACGTCACCGACGCCGATCCGGTGTTCGAGGACCTGGTCGACGAACGGGCGGACGTGCTCGTCAACGGCAAGCTGGTCGGCGGGCGGCTGCTGCTGACCTACCTCGACGACGTCAAAACGCAGCTTCTGCGGTACACACTCGACGGCACGGCGGACGGCATGGTGGAGCTTCCCGGGATCGGCGCGGCCGGCGGGTTCCAGGGCGATGTCGAGGACGACGAGGCGTTCTTCATCTTCACCAGCTACAACGCGCCGACCACGGTCTACCGCTACGACGTCGCGACGAACACCCAAACCGTCTGGGCGGAACCGGAGGTGGCGGCCGATCTCGACCGGATCGTCGTCGATCAGCGGTTCTATGCGTCGAAGGACGGAACCAACGTCCCCCTCTTCGTCGTCCGTCGCGAGGACGTGACGGATCCCGCTCCCACCTTGCTCTACGCCTACGGCGGCTTCGGCATCAGCATGCCGCCCGTGTTCTACCCAGAGTTCCTTGCCTGGGTCGAGCAGGGCGGCGTGTTGGCGGTCGCCAACATCCGCGGCGGTGGCGAGTACGGCACGGGCTGGCACGACGCCGGCCGCCGGCTGCGCAAGCAGAACGTCTTCGACGACTTCATCGCCGCCGCCGAGTACCTGAAAGCCGAGGGCATCACGCCGACCGACGGGCTGGCGATCCAGGGAGGATCCAACGGCGGCCTCCTCGTCGGCGCCGTCGTCAACCAGCGGCCGGACCTGTTTGCCGCCGCCCTGCCCGGCGTCGGCGTCATGGACATGCTGCGCTACAACAAGTTCACCAGCGGCCAGATGTGGGTCGAAGAGTACGGCGATCCGGCGCAGGAAGCCCATTTTCGCAACCTGCTGTCCTATTCGCCCCTCCACAACATCGAGTCCGGTCGGACCTACCCGGCGATCCTCGCCACCACCGCCGACACCGACGACCGGGTCGTGCCCAGCCACTCGTTCAAGTACGTTGCCGCCCTGCAGGCGGCGGATATTGGCCCGAAACCGCACCTCGTCCGGATCGAAACCCGCGCCGGCCACGGCGGCGGCAAACCGATCGACAAGTACATCGCGGAAACGGCTGACCTGTGGGCGTTCGCCGCCTACTGGACGGGCCTCGCGGTCCAGCCTATCGGGTGACCACCCCGTCGGCATCCGGGCGGGACGAGCCAGGATGGGCGCTGGGTCGCGGTTGTGGCAGCCGCGATCCGGCGTTCGAGCGGCGCTTCACCCACCGGCCGCGCCGCTCGCGCCTTGCGCTACCCGACGCCCACCTCCCCCGCGTAGTGGCAGGCCACCCGGTGCCCCGGCTCCAGTTCCCGCAACACCGGCACTTCCTCCGCGCAACGTTGCGTCGCATACGGGCAGCGGGTGCGGAAGCGGCAGCCGGAGGGCGGCGAGATCGGGCTGGGCGGGTCGCCCTGCAACGGGGCGCGGAGGCGGCGGCGGCGCGGGTCCGGCGTCGGGGCCGCCGCCAGCAGCGCCTGCGTGTAGGGGTGCAGCGGGTTGGCGTAGAGGCGCGCGGTCGGAGCCTGCTCGACGATGACCCCGAGGTACATCACCGCGACCGAATCCGAGATGTGGCGGACGACGCCGAGGTCGTGCGAGATGAACAGGTAGGACAACCCCCGCTCCCGGCGCAGCCGGTCCAGCAGTTGCAGCACCTGTGCCTGCACCGACACGTCCAGCGCGCTCACCGGCTCGTCGGCCACGATCAGCGCCGGATCGACCGCCAGCGCGCGGGCGATGCCGACCCGCTGCCGTTGCCCGCCGCTCATCTCGTTCGGGAAGCGATTGGCCTGCTGGCGGGAGAGCCCGACCGTTTCCAGCAATTCGGCGACGGCGCGGGTGCGGTCGCCGCGCGGGGCCATGCCGTGGAAGGCGATCGCCTCCTCCAGCGTCTGGCCGATGGTCATGCGCGGGTTGAGCGACGAGTTCGGGTCCTGGAAGACGATCTGCAACTCCTGCCGGCGGCGGCGCATCCCCGCCTCGTCGGCCGGATCGACCAGGTCGCCGCGCACGCGGACCTCGCCCGCCGTGGGCGGCTGGAGGTAGAGCACGCAGCGTCCCGTCGTCGATTTGCCGCAGCCGCTCTCGCCCACCAGCGCCAGCGTTTCGCCGGCGGAGATGGCGAAATCGACGCCATCGACGGCGCGGACGGCCCGTTCCGGTTCGCCGCGCAGCCGGGCGATCGGGCCGCGCTTGAGCGGGTAGTGCTTGACCAGCCCGCGCACCTCCAGCAGCGGCGCGGCGGGGTTCGCGGCGGTCGTCGGGTTCTCGATCGTCACGGGCGCGCTCATTCGGCCGCCACCGCCTCGATCCCGGCGGTGTCGTCGAGGCCGGTGCGGACGAAGGCGATCTCGCCGGCGAAGTGGCAGGCCGCGCGGTGGTCGGTCCCGACGTGGCGCAGCGGCGGCGGATCGGTCAGGCAGACCGGCTGCCGGTAGGGGCAGCGCGGGTGGAAGCGGCAGCCGGAGGGCGGGCGCAGCATGTCCGGCGGCGACCCCTCGATCGGGATCGGGGCGATATCCGCCTGCTCGGCGCGGGGGATCGCGTTGAGCAGCCCGACGGTGTAAGGGTGCTGCGGGTCGGCGAAGAGGGTCTCGACCGGGGCTTGCTCGACCACCTGACCGGCGTACATCACCGCCACCCGGTCGCACATCTCGGCGACCACCCCGAGGTCGTGGGTGATCAGCAGCACGCCCATCCCCAGTTCCTGCTGCAACTGGCGCAGCAGCGCGAGGATCTGGGCCTGGATCGTCACGTCCAGCGCGGTGGTCGGTTCGTCGGCGATCAGCAGTTCAGGGCGGGACGACAGCGCCATCGCGATCACGACGCGCTGGCGCAGGCCGCCGGAGAGTTGGTGCGGGTAGGCGTCGAAGCGCTCCTCGGCGTTGGGCATCCCGACCAGTTTGAACAGCTCGATCGTGCGCGCCCGCGCTTCCTTGCGGTCGGCCTGCTGGTGGCGGCGGATCGCCTCGGCCACCTGCTCGCCGGCGGTGTAGAGCGGGTTGAGGAAGGTCATCGGGTCCTGGAAGATCATCGCGATCCGGCCGCCGCGCAGGTCCTGCATCTCCCGTTCGGAGAGGGCGTAAAGGTCCTGCCCCTTGAAGCGGATCGTGCCGGCGATGCGCTTGCCCGGCGGCGAGGGCACCAGCCGCATCACCGAGCGCGCGGTGACGCTCTTGCCGGAGCCGGACTCGCCCACCAACCCGACGATCTCGCCGGGGCGGATGTCGAGATCGACGCCGTCCACCGCGCGCACGTCGCCGCCGCGGGTGCCGAAATGGATCTTGAGCCCGTCGATCCGCAGCAGCGGTTCGGTCTCGTTCATGGTGGTGGCCGGGGCGCGCCCGTTGGTTGCCGTCATGGTTATTTCTGCCCCTGCCTCGGATCGAGCACGTCGCGCAGCCCGTCGCCGAGCAGGTTGAACCCGAGCACGGCGACGACGATGGCGAACCCCGCCGCCAGCGCGACGTGCGGCGCGGTCAGCAGCACCAGTTGCCCTTCGGAGAGCATGGTGCCCCAGTCGGGCGTGGGCGGCTGCACCCCCAGCCCGAGGAACGACAGCGCCGCCAGGTCCAGCAGCGCGTAGGCGATGTCCAGCGAGGTGACGACGATGACCGGCGACAGGCAGTTCGGCAGGATGTGGCGGAAGATGATCCGCGCCTGCGGGTAGCCCATCGCCCGCGCCGCCTCGGTGTAGGCCATCTCCTTCTGGACGAGCGTGACCGAACGCACCACGCGGGCGATGAACGGCACGTAGAGGATGCCCAGCGCGACCGCCGATTTTTCCAGCCCCGGCCCGAACGCCGCGACCACGGCGAAGGCGAGCAGCAGCGGCGGAAAAGCCAGCAGCATGTCGAAGACGCGGGTGACGAGTTCGTCGATCCAGCCGCCCTTGTAGGCCGCCCAGATGCCGAGCGGCACCCCGATGATTTCGGAGATGAGGACGACGAGCAACGCGCCGCCGACCGCCGTGCGCGTGCCGTAGATCAACCGGGACAGCACGTCGCGCCCGTTCTTGTCGGCGCCCAGCAGGTAGTTCCCGCCCGGCGGCGCAAGGCTGTCGGACAGCGTTCCCTTGATCGGGTCGGCCGGGGCGATCAGCGGCGCGAACAGCATCACCAGCAGCAGCGCCAGCACGATGGCGCCGCCGATCAGCGCCTTCGGGTTGCGCCGGAACCGCCACCAGAACATCGACCAGGAGGACGGCGCTTCCTCGGCGGGCAGCGCGATCGTTCCTTGCACGGCATCGACCGCCACGTCAGCCCCTCCCGCCGTAGCGCACGCGGGGATCGACCACGCCGTAGAGCACGTCCACCACCAGGTTGATCAGGATGAAGGCCAGCGCGATGAAGATCGTCGCGCCCTGGACGACCGGGTAGTCGCGGACCTGCACCGCCTCGACCAGCAGCGAGCCGAGCCCGCCCAGCCCGAAGGTGTGCTCCACCAGCACCGCGCCGACCAGCAGGAAGCCGAACTGCAGCCCGGCCACGGTGATGACCGGCACCAGCGCATTCCGGAACGCGTGCTTGAGCACGATCGAGCGGCCGGACAAGCCCTTCGCCCGCGCCGTCTCGATGTAGTCCTGCGTCAGCGCCTCGACCATCGCCGAGCGTGTCACCCGTGTCGTGATCGCCGCCAGGGAGATGCCCAGCGTCAGCGACGGCAGCAGCAGGTGGACGAAGGTGTCCCAGCCGCCGTCCCCCGCCCCGAGCGCGGGCAGCCAGTCCAGTTTGAAGGCGAACAGCAGGATGAGCAGGATGCCGGTGAAAAAGACCGGCGACGACGCGCCGAGCAGGGCGAAGGTCGTCGCGCCCACGTCCACCCAGGTGTTGCGCTTCACCGCCGCGACGATGCCGAGCGGCACCGCGATCAGCAGCGAGATGGCGAAGGAGAACCCGGCCAGCGTCAGCGTCAGCGGCAGCCGGGCCATGATGAGGTCGCGTACGTCGGCGCGCTGCCGGAAACTCAACCCGAAGTCGCCGCGCGCGAGGTCGCCGACCCAGAGCGCGTACTGCACCGGCACCGGCTCGTCGAGCCGGTAGGCGGCGCGGATGTTGGCGATCGTCTCCGGCGTCGTCCGGCTGCCGCCGACCATGATCCGGGCCGGGTCGCCGGGAACCAGCCGGATCAGGAAGAAGACCACCGTCGCCACCAGCAGCAGCATCGGGATCAGGGTCAGCAGCCGGCCGGCAATCAGGCGGCCCATTGGTATCGCTCCGTGTGCATCGAGGTCAGGCCGCCGCGCCCGTGTCCACCGCGTCGAGGAATTCGCGGACGACGGCGCGGTACTCCTCGGGCCGCTCGCAGTGAATACCGTGGCCGCCGTCCGGGAAGACGACCAGCCGGGAACCCGGAATGCCGCGGTGCATCGTCTCCGAGCAGGAGGGGCGCACCTCGTCGAACTCGCCGACGGTGATCAGGGTTGGAACCCGGATCTCGCCCAGCCGGTCGGTGCGGTCCCACGCCAGCAGCGAGCCGGTGCAGGTGAACTCGTTCGGCCCCCACATGGAGTTGTACACCGGCGCGGCCATGTGACGGCCGGCCTCGGCGAACGGTTCCGGGAACGGCCAAACCCGGCAAAGGTGCTTGCGGTAGAGCACGTCGATGGCGGCGACGTAGTCCGGGTGGCCATAGTCCGCGGTCGCCTCGTGGCGGGCCAGCGTGGCCTGCGTTGCTTCCGGCAGTTCGCGCCGCCAGGCGTCCATCCCGTCCACGCACTCGCGCACGCTCGCCGCGCCGCTGGCCAGCGTCAGGCTCTGCAGGTTGTCCTGGTGGTGCAGCGCGTATTCCAGCGCCAGCATGGCGCCCCACGACTGCCCGAGCAGGTGGACCCGCCCGAGACCGAGGGCGGTCCGCACCCGCTCGACCTCCTCCACGAAGCGCGGCACGACCCACAGCGAGGGGTCGTCCGGCTGGTCAGAGCGCCACGAGCCGAGTTGGTCGTAGCGGACGACGCTGAAGCCTTCGTCCGCGAGGTCCATCAGCGGCAGCAGATCCTCGCAGTTGCCGCCGGGGCCGCCGTGCAGCAGCAGCACGGTGCGCGGCCCCTCGCCGGCGCGCTCGTACCAGACGCGGCCGGGGCCGACATCGACGTAGCCTTGGGTGCGGATGGCGGATGGCATCGCGGGCGGGGACTCCTGGTGCGGGTCGGGGTACTGGGAGTGGGCCGGTTGCGGCGAGATTTCGAAGCCCGGAGACCCGGCCCTAAAGGACCGGGCTGAAAACGGAAAGGACGCTGAAGCGCCGTGACGAATGCGCGTATGCGGAGCGCCCTTCAGGGTGCTTTCCCGGTTAGCCCGGTCCTTCAGGGCCGGGTCCGGCGGCGGCGCGTCGCACCATATCCACCGTCATCCCGAGCTTGTCGAGGGATCTCGGCGTATCCCCAAACGGGTGGAGAACGAGCTCCCTCGACAAGCTCGGGATGACGGGGTGGGCCGGCTGGCGGCGATTCCCGAAGGAACCGCCGCCAGCCGGATTGACTGCCCTACTCCCCCGGCGCGAGGTCGCGCAGGAAGGCATCCCAGTAGAAGAGCGGGCGGATCGTGTAGCCAGTGTAGGCGTTGTCGATCGCCATGAACCACTTGAAGTGGTCCAGCCAGATCACCGGCATGTCGGCGGCGATCAGCTTCTGGGCGTCGATCAGCATCTGGTTGCGCTTCTCGGGGTCGATCTCGGCGTCCGCCCCGTCGATCAGCGCGTCCACCTCGGGGTTGCTATAAGCGGACTGGTTGTTCTGCGGCGGCGCGTTGCGCGACAGGAACAGCGGCGCCAGCATCCCGTTGGCGTCCGGGAAGTCCGAGCCCCACTCGTGGAAGGCCATGCCCTCGTACTCGCCGGACTGGAACAGCGTGATCCGGTCCGCGTTCGGGACCTGGTTGATCTCGACCTGGACGCCGATCTCGGCCAGCATCTGCTGGACGGCCTGCGCCTCGGCCACGCGCAGCTCGCTCTCGCTGTCCACCAGCAGGAACGTGGAGAAGCCGTCCGGGTGGCCCGACTCGGCCAGCAGTTGCTTCGCCTGCTCCACGTCATAGGGGACGAAATCGAGTTCGGCCGACGCGCTCCCCGGCATTTCCGGCGGCACGGTGGTGGAGCGGGCGCGGATGCCGAGTTCGCCGACCAGGTTGGTCATGATCGACTCGACGTCGATCGCCATGCTGACCGCCTGGCGCACCTTCGGGTCGTCGAACGGCGCCTGGTCGTTGCGCATCACGATCGAGTTGATCGAGTAGCCGACCACTTCCTGCAACGTCACGTTCGGCAGGTCGCGCACGACCGAAAGCTGGTCCGGCGGGATCTCGCGCACCAACTGGAGGTCGCCGGTGGAAAGGCCGGTGACGCGGGTGGTGCCTTCCGGCACGATCTGGAAGACGGCCCGGTCGAAGTAGGGCTTGCCTTCCTGCCAGTACTCGGTGTGCTTGGCGAGCACGATCTGGCTGCCGGCGTCCCACGACTCGACCTTGTACGGGCCGGTGCCGATCGGCTGCCGGGTGTACTCGGCGGTGAGGGTGTCGATGAACGCCTTCGGCATCACGTGCATCGCGGTGACCGAGGCGACGTACTGGAACGAGCCGTTCGGCTCGGACAGGGTGATCGTCAGTTCGCGCTCGCCGGTCTCTTCCATGGACGCGACCGGGTCGAACATCCACGCCAGCGGCGACGCGATGTCCGGGTTGCGGACGCGCTCGATGGACGCGATGACGTCCGCCACGGTCAGGGTGCTGCCGTCGTGGAAGGTCACGCCTTCGCGCAGGGTGTAGACGTAGGTGAGGGGGTCCGGCTGCTCCCACTTTTCGGCCAGCAGCGGCTGGGTGGAACCGTCCTCGGCCACCATCAGCAACGCTTCGGTGATCTGGGTGGTGACCTGGTTGGCGGTGAAGTCGTAGGCGACCGCCGGCTCGATGCCGCGCGGGTCGCCCTCCAGCCCGATGGTGATTTGCGTCGCGTCCTGCCGCAGGGCGCGCGCGCCGGCGGCCTTCGGCGTCGCGCCGCCCAGCGCCAGCATCGCGGCGCCGGCCCCGGCGCCCATGAGCAGCCCGCGCCGGCTGAAGTAGGCTCGCATCCGGGCGTCGTAGCTGGACGCCCCGGTCCTGGTGGTTTCGGCCATCGTCGAATCCTCCCTGCGAACGCGGGGCACGGCGGTTCCGGCTCCCGCCCGGCCAGCGCCGGCGCGAGGTGACTGCGCGGCTGCGCTGTCGCGTAGGGCAGATGATAGCGCGCCGCCGGGTTCCGCGAGCATGACGCCGCGCCTGCCGGAGCTTGTCCGCTCCGGCAGGCGCGCATCACCGCGCACTCGCCCGGGGCCGCACGGGCCGCCGTGGGTAGGGCCGCCCGGCAGACCCGACCCTTCGCGGCGTTCGCCGGCCGCTACGGCTCGCAGGTTCCCCCATCTTCGATGATCGGCGATCCGGCGCAGTTGCCGCCGACGTTGCCGCTGACGGAGGTGCTGCCGGTGAGGGTGATCGATCCTCGGTTCTCGACTTGGTAGAGGCCGCCGGCCCCGCTGTCATCCGTGCCGGTGTTGCCGGTCACCTCGGTATCGGCGAGGACGGCGTCGGTGTCATCGTTGAAGAACCCGCCGCCCCGTAGCGCCCGGTTGCCCGAGATCTCGCAGCCCTCGACCGTCAGCTCGAAGCTGGTGCACCCGAAGTTGCTGATGCCGCCTCCGTTGTACTCGGCGGTGTTGCCGGAGATGGTGCTGTTCCTGACGAGCATGGGCACCTGCGAACAGAAGATATTGATGCCACCGCCGGTTTCGGCGGTGTTGCCGGAGATGGTGCAGTCGGTGATCGTGCACCTTGGTTCCCACGCGGACGGCACGCCCCTAGCGGTATGCAAAATGCCGCCGCCGCGTCCAATACCAACAGCCTTGTTGCCCGTCACCACGCAACGGGTGAGCGTGAGCACGCCAGTGTTGTAGATGGCGCCGCCCTGATCCGCCTCGTTGCCGGCGAAGGTGCAGTCCTCGAGCGTGAGGACCGCGAGATTCTTGACGGCCCCCCCCTCGACATCTATTCGGACGCCTTCGACGCGCAGCCCGCGGATCGTGACCGTGTGCGACAAGTTGAAAAATGCCCGTCCGTCGCCCGGCCGGATCACGGTGTTGGTGGTCGGGTCTTCGCCGTCGCCGGCCCCGACGATGGTCAGGTACTTGTCCAGGAACTCGGCGCGGCCGGCTTCGCCCGCGAAGAGACCCGGGCACAGGTAGATCGTGTCCCACTGCTGGGCAGCGTCCACCGCCTCCTGGATGGGCCCGGACCAGCAGGCCTGGCAGGCGCCGCCGTAGCAGCGCAGCCCGTCCGGGCAGGGCAGGTCCGCCGAGCAGGCGGTGCAGGTCTGCGCCGAGCAGATCGGGGTGGCGCCGGCGCACGCCAGGCACTCCGCGCCGCCCTTGCCGCACGCCCCGTCGGCGTCGCCGGGCAGGCAGGTCCCGTCGTCGGCGCAGCAGCCGCCGCACAGCGGGGTGCACTCGACCACCCGGCCGCAGTTGTCGATCCGCGAGCCGCACCGGCCGGCGCAGGTGTCGGCGGGCGGGTCCGGCTCGCAGCACGCGCCGTCGCCGCCGACCCGGCACACCTCGCCGGCGGCGCAGCAGGTCTGTTCGCCGGTTTCCGGGCACGTTTCCCGGTCGCCCGGGCAGGAGCACTGCCCCTCGGGGGTGCACGCGTAGCCGCGGCCGGTGCAGCCGCCGCCCGCGGGCGCGCAGTCGTAGGCCTCGCCGGTGCAGGCGTCGGTGGCCGGGCCGCACTCGCGCCCGTCGCAGGCGGCGGCCTTGCCCTGGGGGGTGCAGCAGGCGCCCATGCCGCCCTCGCAGACCTCGCCCGCGCCGCAGCACTCGCCCCCGCAGACGGCGTTGCCGTTGGGGCAGGTGCAGACGTTGGCGGTGCAGGAGTAGCCGTCGCCGCAGTCGTCGGGCTCGCAGCGGTGCTCGACGCCGCAGGCGTCGGTGACGGTCCCGCAGTTCTTGCCCGCGCAGGCGTTGGCGTTTGGCGTGCAGCCGCAGGCGCCGCGCACGCCGGGGCTGCCGCCGCCGCAGGTGTCCGGGCCGGCGCAAGGCGCGCAGGCCACGCCGCCGGCGCCGCAGGCATCGTCGGCCGTGCCGGGTTTGCAGGCCCCGTCGCCGCCGCAGCAGCCGTCGGGGCAACTCGCGGCGTCGCAGATACATCGGCCGTCCTCGCACCGCTGGCCGGCGCCGCAGGCGTTGCCGCAGCGGCCGCAGTTGGCGGGGTCGCTCGTCGTGTCCGCGCACGCCCCGTTGCACTCGGTCAGGCCGGGGTCGCACGCGCCGCAGAAGCCGCCCGGACTGATGCGGCCGGAGCAGCATTGGGCGGCATTGCCGGCGGTGGTCCCGGCGGGCTTGCAGGCGCAGCGCTTCGTCCCGTTGGATTGGGCGACACTGTGCCGGGAGCAGCACCTGGTGCAGGGAGGACCCTTCCGGTTCCGGCCCTTCTTCTTGCCCTTGCCGCCCTTGCCCTTCCTGCCGCGCTTGCCCGAGCCCGCGCCGCAGGGCCGCCCGACGGCGAGGCAGGCGGCGTTAGCCGCGCCGCGGTCGCCGCCGTCGCCGACGCCGGGGGCCAGGGCGGCATCGCCGCGCCCGCGGTTTCCGTCGCCGCGGTTGGCTTTCCGGT
>JAFAEX010000233.1 GCA_023423795.1 Chloroflexota bacterium
CCTACAGCCCGCAAGCGCCTGCCCCGCTGTAGGGGCGCGATTCATCGCGCCCGCCCGACCGATGCCCGGACTATTTCGGCTACCGCCATAATCCCCGGGCTACGAGAATGCACCCCCCTGGGGTTGAGCCCGACGGACGGGTACGCTGACGCCGTTCTCAGTCCCGGAGGGACTTGGTTGGCGTAGCCCGGGCCTTCGGCCCCGGGCGTCCCGGTGGTCGTGATATCGTGGCAACCGCCATCATTCCCGGCGGTTCTTCGTTTCGCCGCCTCAATGCCGATTTCCTATCGCTCAGTAGCCTCGACCGAAGATCCGGTGCCGGTCGCAGGCAGTTCCGTCACGTCCGGTAGCCGGCTGGGGCGGGAGGGCAGGGAGCTGCAGGCGATGCCGTCCCCGTTCGGATCGAGGTTGAACGGATCGGTCGGATCGCGGTCGAGGATCGCCTGGGCGACCTCCTGGTAGCCGAGGTCGATGCAGTCGATGTCCGGGATCTGCGGCGGTGCGGGCGCGGGCGCGGCCGGGCGCGGCGTCGCGGTCGGGGTCGCGGTGGATGTTGGCAGCGGAGTGGCCGGAATCTCGGTCGCCGGAAGCGGCGTTGGCGTCGGCTCGGGCGTAGCCTCGGGGAAGCCAAATTCCGCTTCGCAGGCGATGCCGGTGCCGTCGGGGTCGAGCGTGACCGCGGCAGCCGGGTTGCGGTCGAGTTCGCGCTGCGCCCGCCGCTGGTTCGGGAAGTCCGCGCACACCGGCAGCACGACCGCTGTCGGCTGGACGGTGCGGGTTGGGTCCGGCGCTGCCTCCTGTCCGGCTGAGGCTGGCGTGCGCGTCGGTGTCGTGGTCGCCGTTGCCGTTGCTGTCGCCGCGGCGGTTGGGACCGCCGTCGCGGTTGCGGTTGCGGTTGCGGTCGGCGTGGGTGTCGCTGTCGGAGTAGCCGTTGGCGTGGCGGTTGGGACCGGTGTTGCCGTTGCCGCGGGAGTGGCGGTCGGGTTAGGCGTTGCGGTGGCTGTCGCCGTTGGGACGGGAGTTGCGGTCGGAACCGACGTTGCCGTCGGCTCCGGGGTCGCGGTCGGAGTCGCCGTTGGGGACGGCGTTGCCGTTGGCGGCATGGTCGGTTCGGGCGTTGGGGTGGGCGTCTCGGCCGGTTCGGGCTCGTAGGTGGGCAGCGGCGCCTTGGTCGGGGCCGGCTCCGCTTCCGGGGTCTCGGACTCCGGGGCGTTCTCGGGTTCCAGTTCGCCGACCCCGCCGGAATCCGGCAGGTCCTCGCACGCCACACCGGAGCCATCGGGATCGAGGGTGTCGGCGAGCGCCGGATCGTCGTCGATGGCCGCGCGAGCCTCGGCCCGGCTGGCGAAATCCTCGCAGGTGATCTTGCCGTCGCCGTTGCGGTCCTCGACGGTCTGGAACGCGCCCAGCGGCGCCAATGCCAGCCCGAGGACGAGCGCAACGCCGGATGCCAGCGCGGCGATGGGAACGCCCATGTACGGTCCGCTCCTTCCCGAGATGTCGCCGCCGCGCGAGTGGGCCGGATCGTCGCGCCGACGCCACTGCGCCGCGTCGTGGTCGACGCCGGCAGTAGTCTGCACGATCGCGCGGGGATCTGCGCTCTGCGTCGTGCGAGCAGCCAAACGCGGCGCGGTCGCCCGGCGATGGACAGACCGCGCGCTCGATAAACGCACGTGGGTGGGCAGGGAAGGGGAGGATTCCGAACGACACGGGAGCGCGCTTCCGGGCCGCTTTCACCGTCATCCCGAGCATGTCGAGGGATTTCGTCGCTGCCGGATTCCTGAGGACGACGAGACCCCTCGACACGCTCGGGATGACGGGGTGAGGACCGACGGCGGGGTCGTGAAGCGCGAACTGGGCGGCGCCGGCGCGTTCCTGAATCCGCTCTTGCCTCGGATTCGGGCAGCGTCATCGCACCGCGCGCGTGTTTGGAGGGATTCCTCCGCGTTCCTGCGCTATCATCGCCGGTATCGGAAACGTGGCAATGGCGACGCGAGGTGGGCGGCACGATGATGGAGTGGTTCCAGGAAACGACCGGCATCTACGGGCTCGGGTTCGCCAAGGAATCGTTCCTTGGGCTGATGATTCCGCTCGTCATCTTCGGCGGCGTCGCCGTCATCGCCTTCGGGGCCTACTTCCTCAGCGCCCGCTGACGGGGGGGCCGGCATTCGGCATCGGAGGACGCGCCGCGGCATGCCGCGGCGCGTTCGCGTGCGCGCCGTCGGGTTGCCGTGCGGCGATGACGCCGGGCAGGCGGACGGTGAATGCCGCGCCCGCGCCCGGTTGGCTCGCAACCACGATCTCGCCGCCGTGGGCGCGGACGATCGCTTGTGCGATCGCCAGCCCGAGCCCGACGCCGCCGGTGGCGCGGCCGCGGGCATCGTCGGCCCGGTAGAATCGCTCGAACAACCGCGGCAGGTGCTCCGGCGCGATGCCCGAGCCTTCGTCGCTCACCGTCACGGCCGCCCAGCCGTCCGGCGTGGCGCTCGTCTCGATGCGGATCGCCTTGCCCGCCGGGGTGTGGCGGATTGCGTTGTCGAGCAGGATCAGCAGCACCTGCAGTAATCGGTCGCGGTCGCCGGCAACGGTGACGGGATCGCCGCCGACCGACAGGACCTGCCCGTCGGCCAACCCCGACGCCGAGCGCACGGCGGCCTGTGCGACCTCCTCCAGCGCGACCGGTTCGAGCGGCTCGCGCAGCGCGCCCGGCCCGAGGTTGCCGGTGGCGGCGTCGGCGCGCGCGAGCAGCAGCAGGTCGTCCAGCAAGCGGCTCATCCGGGCGCTTTCCCGGCGGACGTCGTCGGCGGCGTCGATCAGGTCGGCGCGCATGCCGTTGGCGTCGGGCAGCGCGGCCGCCTGCCGGATCATCACGTCGGTGTTGCCGCGGATCGCCGCCAGCGGCGTGCGCAACTCGTGCGAGGCGTCGGCGACGAAGCGGCGCTGCGTTTCGAACGCCGCTTGGATGCGGTCGAGCATCGCGTTAAACGTGGCCGCGAGGCGGGCGAGCTCGTCCCCGGAGGCGGGCACCGGCAGCCGCGCGCCGAGCGAGGCCGGGCTGCCGTCGGCGGCGATCGAGGCCGCGGATGCGGTGATCCGGTCCACCGGCCGCAGCGCGCGGCCTGCCAGCAGCCAGCCGCCGCCGGCCGCCAGCGCCAACCCACCGATGGAGGTCCACAGCATCACCTGCCGCAGGCTCGCCAGCGTTTCGTCCCGCGTATCGGTGCGCTCCGCGACGAGCACCGCCCCGATCGAGCGGGTGCGGCCATCCGGCCCGCGCAGGATCAGCGGGTACTCGGAGACCCGGATCGACCAGCCGTTGACGACCTCGTCGGCGTAAGAGGCGACCGCCCGCGCGTCCGGGTCGGGCGGATCCCGCATCGGTTCCTGGGGTGCGGCCTCGGAGCGGGACGCGATGCGACCGTCGGCGGCGATGATCTGGATGAGCAGCCCGCGCGACGAGAACGACCCGAGCCCCGGCGCGACGTCCTCCAGGCTGACGACGGGATCGATCCGCTGCCGGACGTCGTATTGCTGCGCGATGACCCCGGCGATGTCCTCGGCGGTGCGGAACAACCGCGCGTCCATGTCGGCCTGCAAGCGGTTGCCCGCCAGCGCCAGCACGGAAGCCCCGAGCGCCAGCAGCACCAGCGCCAGCAACGCCGCGTACCACGCGGTCAGGCGGACGCGGATCGATGGGCGAACCCGGGAAACGCCGTTCACGGCCGCTCGCGCAGCACGTAGCCGACCCCACGGATGGTCTGGATCAGGCGCGGTTCGCCGTCGGCCTCCAGCGCCCGGCGAAGGTTGGAGACGAAGACTTCCAGCACGTTCGGGTCGCCGTAGAAATCGCTGCCCCAGACCCGGTCGAGGATCATCTGGCGCGACAGAACCTGGTTCGGGTGGCGTATGAACAGGGCCAGCAGGTCGAACTCGCGCGTGGTGAGCGTGACTTCCCGCCCGCCCCGGACGACGATGCGTCCGGCCAGGTCCAGTTCCAGGTCTGCGAAGCGAAGCGGCTCGGGCGCACCGGACCCGCCGCCCGCCAGTCGGGAGCGGCGGAGTTGCGCGCGGACGCGGGCCAGCAGTTCATCGAAGGCGAACGGCTTGACGAGGTAATCGTCCGCGCCCGCATCCAGCCCGGCGATCCGGTCGGGCACCGCGTCGCGGGCCGTCAGCATGATGATCGGCATGGGCGGACGGCCCTCGGCCTCCTCGGCGGCGCGCACGCGGCGGGCGATTTCCAGCCCGTCCACGCCCGGCACCATTACGTCGAGCACCAGCAGGTCGGGCGGATCGTCCCGCAGGAGGTCGAGGGCGGCGCGGCCGTCGGTCGCCATCACCGCGTCGTAGCCCTCGAAGAGCAGGCCGCGGCGCACGAAGCCGGCGATGCCCGGCTCGTCTTCCACGACGAGGATGCGCGGTTTGGCGGTCGGCGCGGTCACGTCGGCAGGCTCCCGGACCAAGGTCGCGCCAATCATCGCATCCGCTCCGGGTGATGGACAGGCGAACGGGCGGTCCCTGGGGGCAGGACCGCCCGTTCGCCATGAGGAAAGGGGGGTAGGGAAGTAGTCGGGATCGGGATATCGACTAGGCGGCGTCGGTCGGGCGCTCGCCGAGGGTGACGTCGAACGACCGCTGAACGCCGTCGCGATCGACGACGACCTGGACCGTGTCGCCGGCCCGCCGCGACAGCAGCAGGTCGAGCAGCGTGTCCTTGCGGGTCACGTTCGTGCCGTCGATCGAGACGATGATGTCGCCGGGGATGATGCCGGCGTCGTCTGCGGCGGAGCCCGCCACCACGTCGGCGACCATGTGGCCGAGCGGCAGCGCCTCACCCTCGATGCCGAGGAACGGGCGATCGACCGAGCCGTCCTCGATCAACTGGCCAACGATGTCCTTGGCCGCGTTGCCGTCGATGGCGAACGACATGTCGGCCGGGGAGGTGCCCATCTGGTCGGACGAGATGCCGGCGGCGTTGATGCCGATGACTTCGCCCTTGAGGTTGAGCAGCGGGCCGCCGGAGTTGCCGTGCCAGATCTCGGCGTCGTGCTGGATGAGCTTGCCGAGCCCGTACCCGTCGAGGTCGCGGTCCTTGGCGTTGACGGTGCCCTCGGTGACGGTGTTGGTGAACTCGCCGAGCGCGCTGCCGATGGCGACGACTTGGTCGCCCGCGCGCAGGGTGTCCGAATCGCCGAAGCAGGCGATCGCCGGAACATCCTGGCCGTTGGCGAGGTCGAGCTTGACCACCGCGACGTCCAGCAGGTCGTCCTGACCGACCAGGGTCGCGCCGATCTCGGTCCCGTCCTCGAAGCGGACCGTGAGGTTGTCCGAGCCGTCCACGACGTGGGCGTTGGTCACGACGTGCCCGGCTTCGTCGATGATGAAGCCGGAGCCGGTGCCGACTGGGATCGCGCCCTGCGGCCGGTCCGGTGCGGTCTCGTCGCCGGGCAGGCCCGGGATGGCCGGCATGACGGGAATGGCCGGGATCGCGCCGGAGGACGCATCCGCGCTCATGCCGCGCTGCAGGTTCGTGATGGTCACGACGGCGGGGTTGACCCGCTCCGCGACGTCGGCGACCGACAGGTTTTCCGCCGGCACGTCGCAGGCGGCCGCGGGGATGGCCGTTTCCTGCGCGAACGCCTGAGGCTGGATGGTAATGGCGCCGACGGCGAATGCCAGGGCGGCAGCGCCGGTGAGGATGGCAGCGCGGGCGCGCGGCCGGTTGGTCTGGATTTGGTCGTTCACGTACGTCCCCCGCCTGAGGCTGGGCGCCGGCCCGGTTGGACCGCGTCGCCGATTCGGTTCCTGCGACCGAGTATTGGCGGGAGGGCTGAATTGGGACTGAGTCAATCCTGAAGGTTTGCTGAAGCCTTTGGGTGCCGTCAATCAGATGTTGCGCCCCACGTTCAAGCGTTTGCGGACGGTTGTGAAGAGGCCGGGCACGTCAAGGATGAACCCGTCGATCGCGGCGGAGCGAACCGCGCCCTGGTCGTCGAGCGCGGTCTGGTACCGGCCATCGACCAGCCGGTGGACGAGCAACCGCTCCGACTCCGGATCGAGCACCCAGTACTCGCGCACGCCGAATTGCTCGAAGACCACCCGCTTGGTGCGCCGGTCCTGGCGAGCGGTCGAGGGCGACAGCACCTCGACGACGAGGTCCGGTGCACCCAGCACGAATCCGTCGGGGACGATCCCGGAGCAGTCCGCGGCGACGAGGCAGATGTCCGGCTGGAACGCGTGGAAGTCGCTGAACTTCACGTCGATCGGCGCGCCGAGGACGATGCCGAGTTCCCGCTCGAACTCGTGCCGGTCGATCAGGCCGTACAGCACGTAAACCAGCAATTGGTGCAGCGGATTTGGCGCAGGCGACGCGATCAAATCCCCGTCGATGATCTCGTGCCGCCAGCCGTCGTCGGGCATGGCGCGCAGGTCGTCGAACGTCAGTCGTCGGAATCGGTTCATCCTCCGCCGGGGTCGGCGATCCCGGGAGAGCATAGCGCGGTGGCTGATGCCATCGGGCAAGGCGTCGCCAATGGAAAACGGCCCCGGGATGGCGGGATTGCAGTCCCGCGCCCCGGGGCCGTTCGAGCGAGCGTGATGCGCGCGGTCAGGCGCTGGCGATCGCCTCGCGCAGCAGCGACGGCACGGCGGACGGCCGGTCCGCCACTCGCACGCCGGCGCCTTCCAGTGCCGCAATCTTTTCTGCGGCGGTGCCGGAGCCGCCGGAGATGATCGCGCCGGCATGGCCCATCCGCTTGCCCGGAGGGGCGGTGCGACCGGCGATGAACCCGACCACCGGCTTGGTCACGTTGTCGGCGATGAAGCGCGCGGCGTCCTCCTCGTCGGTGCCGCCGATCTCGCCGATCATCACGATCGCCTCGGTGGCGGGGTCGTGCTGGAACAGCGTCAGCGCGTCCACGAACGAGGTCCCGATCACCGGGTCGCCGCCGATGCCGATGGCGGTGGACTGCCCGAACCCGTTCCTGGTCAGCGCATCGACGACCTCATACGTTAGGGTGCCGGAGCGCGAGACCAGCCCGATCGGCCCCGGGGTGTGGATGAAGCCCGGCATGATGCCGACCTTGGCCTCGCCCGGGGTGATGATGCCGGGGCAGTTCGGCCCCAGCAGCCGCGCGCCCTTCTGCTTGACGTGGGCGTAGACCGGCACCATGTCCGCCACCGGGATGCCCTCGGTGATGCAGATGACGAACGGGATGCCGTTGTCCACCGCCTCGTAGATGGCGTCCGGGGCGAATCGGGCCGGCACGTAGATGATCGAGACGTTCGGCGAGGTGGCGTCCACCGCGTCGGCCACGGTGTCGAAGACCGGGACCCCGGCGACCTCCTTGCCCTTGCCGCCCGGCGTCACCCCGGCGACGACGTTGGTGCCGTACTCGACCATCTGGGTCGTGTGGAACGACCCCTCGCGCCCGGTGATGCCCTGCACCAGCAGCCGCGTGTCCTTGTTGACGAGGATGCTCACGACGCGGGTTCCCTTCCTGCCCTGCGGCGGTCCATCAAGCGGCGCGGACCACCGCCGCGGCGGCCTCGTCCATCGTGTCCACGGCGGTCAGCCCGGCTTCGGCCAGCACCTGCTTGCCTTCCTCGGCGTTGGTGCCGGACAGGCGCACGACGATCGGCACCTCGACCTTCACCTGCTCCAGCGCTTGCGTGATCCCCTGGGCGACCACGTCGCCGCGGGTGATGCCGCCGAAGATGTTGATCAGGATGGCCCGCACCGCCGGGTCGGCCGTCACCAGCCGGAACGCCTTGGCGACCTGCTCGGCGCTGGCGCCGCCGCCGACGTCGAGGAAGTTCGCCGGTTCACCGCCGTGCAGTTTCACCGCGTCCATCGTCGCCATCGCGAGCCCGGCGCCGTTGACGATGCAGCCGATGGTGCCGTCGAGCTTGACGAAGGAGATGCCGGAGCGCCGCGCTTCCAGTTCGGTCGCGTTCTCCTCGGCGAGGTCGCGCAGCTCCTCGACCTTGGGGAGGCGGATCAGCGCGTTGTCGTCGAAGCTCATCTTCGAGTCCAGCGCCAGCCACTCGCCGTCTTCGGTCAGGATCAGCGGGTTGATCTCGGCGAGGGTCGCGTCCGTGTCCACGTACGCCTTGTAGAGCTTCTGGACGATGCTCGCGAACCCGGACACCTTGGCGGCCGGGAGCCCGAGGTCGAACCCGACCTGCCGCGCCTGCCAGGCGTGGAGCCCGAGCAGCGGGTCGGCCAGCGCCCGCACGATCTTCTCCGGCCGCTCGCGGGCGACTTCCTCGATATCGACGCCGCCCTCGGCGCTGGCCATCACCACGTTCTGGCGGCGCGGCCGGTCGAGCACGACCCCGAGGTAGAACTCCTTGGCGATCTTCGCGCCGCGCGCCACCAGCACCTTGTTGACGGTGTGGCCCCGGATGTCCATCCCGAGGATGCGCTCGGCCCCGGCGCGGGCCTCCTCCGGCGATTTGGCGATGGCGATGCCGCCCGCCTTGCCCCGGCCGCCGGTGTGGACCTGCGCCTTGACGGCGACCACGCCGCCGAAGTCGCGCGCGGCTGCCTCCGCCGCGTCCGGCGTTTCGGCCACCACGCCGGGATTGACCGGGATGCCGTGGCGGGCGAGGATCTCGGCCGCCTGGTACTCGTGGACGTTCATCGACCCTCCCTCGACGGCGCGGCGCGCCCGGCCGGCGCGCCGGCCGCGGCATCGTATCACGCAGCGCCGGGCGCTGAGGCCCGGAGTCAGCAAGCCGGCGGGTCGGCAAGCAACGGGCGCCGCGGCGGCCTACCATTCTCGGCACTCGGCACTCGGCACTCGGCACTCGGCACTCGGCACTCGGCACTCGGCACTCGGCACTCGGCACTCGGCACTCGGCACTCGACCGCCGTCTTGACAAAGGCGCACAACGGCGCATAATCGCGAACAGGACGGTTTCTCAGCGCGCACGATCGTTCGGGCCCCGCGGTGGGTGTTCTCGCGCCTCGTTCCGCCGGAATCGTCTTCGGAACCGTTCCGTTTTTCGTATGGGTGCCGCGGCGATGACGCCGTGGTGGAGGGTCTGGGCGGAATGAGCGATCGAACGCTCACCTGCCGCGATTGCGGCCAGGCGTTCACCTTTACGGCCGGCGAGCAGGCGTTCTACCAGGAGCGCGGGTTCTCCGAACCGCAGCGCTGCCCGAATTGCCGGGCAGCCCGCAAGCAGCAGCGCAACGCCGGCGGGTACGGCGACAGCGGCTACGGCGGCGGTGGCGGCTCCTACGGCGGCGACAGCTACGGCGGAGGCGGTGGCTACGGCGGCGGAGGAGGCGGCGGCTCCTACGGCGGAGACCGCGGGGGGGGGTATGGCGCTCCGCGCCAGATGTACCCCGCAGTCTGTTCCAACTGCGGCAAGGAGACCGAGGTCCCCTTCGAGCCGCGGACGGACAAGCCGGTCTACTGCCGGGAGTGCTTCCAGTCTCGGCGGCCCTCGACGCCGCGCTACGGCAGCAGCTACTAGCGCACCCGCTCGATCGAGCAACCAAACGACGCCGGGAGCGAATGCTCTCGGCGTCGTTGCGTGTCCCGCTCCTCGAACCTGGCGGCCAAGCGGGCTCGCCAGATGCTTGATAGCATTTCGGCATCGTCGGCAACGACGCCGTGGGCGATGCGGCCAACAGAGCGGTACAACAGAGGAGGTCGGGCGTGGCATCCATCGACTGGAGCGTCCTCAGCGGTCCTCGCGTGTCCCGGCGCACACTCGCGCAGATCGCGGCGGCCAGCGGCGCCGCCGCGTTCGCCGCCGGGCTCGACGCCCGCGCGACCTCGATCGTCCATCGCGCAGCCGCCGCGGCGGCGCGGCAGGAACCGGCGCAGGGAGGCACGCTGCGGGTCGGCTTCCTGATTTCGCAGATCGTCACCCTCGACCCGCAGCAGCTCTCGCAGGGCGTCGTCGCCGGCTCGATCCTGCCGAGCATCTTCTCCAGCCTCGTCCAATTCGACCAGGACCTCGGCCTGATCCCGGACCTCGCCGAATCGTGGGAGGTCACCCCGGACGGGCTCGGCTACACCTTCACCCTGCGCGACGGGCTGACATTCCACAACGGTGACACCCTGACCTCGGAGGACGTCCGCTACACCTATGAGCGCACCACCAACCCGGACTTCGCGTCGCCCCACGCCAACAAGCTCGCCCTCGTCGATTCGTTCGAAACGCCGGACGAGCGCACCGTCACGCTCACGCTCAGCGAGCCGTTCGCCCCGTTCCTCGCCGTCGCCTGCACCCGCGGCCCCGGCCGCGCGCTGACCCCGGTGCCGCGTCGCGCCATCGAGGAGATGGGCGACGAGCAGTTCGGCATCACGCCGGTCGGCTCCGGCCCGTTCGCGGTCGTTGCCGACAGCGTCGAGGTCGGCCGTGGCTTCGAGATGACCGCCTTCGAGAACTGGTACGGCGGCCGCCCGTACCTGGACGCCGTCGAGATCCAGCTCATCCCCGAAGCCTCCAGCGCCGTCAGTGCGCTCGAGGCCGGCGACGTGGATCTGATCGACCCGGCCCCGGCGACGCTCTTCGAGCAACTGGCGAGCAACCCGGACGTGGTGGTCATCGAAGGCCCCAGCACGTCCTGGCGCGGCGTGGTGATGAACCGCAACCGTCCGCCGTGGGACAGCCTTGACGCCCGAATGGCGGTCGCCAAGGCGCTGGACCGGCAGCAGTTCGTCGATACCGGTTTCTTTGGGCTGGCGATCCCGTCCGTCGGCGCGATCGCCCCGGCGTTCGGTTGGGCTTATCTGCCGCCTGACCAGGTCGAGGACCCGCAGGCGTTCGACCTCGACGCCGCCAAGGCACTGGCGGAGCAGGCCGGCATCCTCGGCTCGCGCCCGGTCATCATCTCCTCGGAGGAGATCGGCCAGCGGCCGACCGAGGTGCTGCGGACCCAGCTCGTCGCGCTCGGCCTCGATCCGCAGGTCGATTTCCAGCAGGCCGCCGCGTTCAACGAACGCTGGCAGGCCGGCGACTTCGACATGTTCCTCCACGGCAGTGTGGTCGATGCCGACCCCGACGACGGCCACTGGAACATCTTCCACTCCGAAGGCCCATGGAACACCTTCGGCTTCAAGAGCGAGGAGGCCGACCGCCTGCTGGCGGCCACCCGCGAGACCAGCGACCAGGCCGAACGCGCCGCCCTCTTCCAGGACCTGCAGGCGCTGCTCCAGAGCGACGTCGCCGCCGGGTTCGCCTACCACGCGAAGGACCTCGTGGCGATGTCTTCGTCGGTCGCCGGCCTGCCGACGATCCCCGAGCAGCGCTACTACGAGAAGGTCTCGCTGGCGGGGTAACACGCAAAGCGGGCGGCGGAACGGCCATCGTGCCGGTTTCCGCCGCCCGCCCATCCTCCGCGGCGTGCCGCGACGCCGTGGCGGTGGCCGCATCGCCGGGCCGCCCGGTGTTGGTCCTTTCCCACGCGGAGCCAAGTCGCCCGCCTCCCTTCGCAATCGTGGCGTCGGGCTGCCAGGGGGCGTGGGCTGACCAACCATCCCCATTCATCGTGAGCCGCCGACCGGTCCGGAGGCGCCGTGGGCCAGTACATCATCCGCCGGTTGATTCACGCCGTGTTCGTCATCTGGGGGTGCGCGACCCTCGTCTTCTTCATGGTCCGCCTGATCCCTGGCGACCCCGTCATCCAGATGCTGGGGCCGGAATACACCCCGGAAGCGGCCGACGCCCTTCGCCACAAACTCGGGCTCGACCAGCCCCTGCTCACCCAATACGTACGGTGGTTCGGCAACCTGCTCACCGGCGACCTCGGCGGCTCGATCGCTTCGGGCGAATCGGTTGCAGGCGCGATCGGCAGCGGCTTGCCCAAGACGCTCTCGCTGACCCTGGTCGCCTTCGTCATCGCGACCGTCATCGCCATCCCGGCCGGCATCGTCGCGGCGCTCAATCGCAACAAGCCGGTCGATTACGCCGCGAGCATGGTCGCCTTCGTCGGCGTCAGCATGCCCAGCTTCTGGTTCGGCATCATCCTGATCCTCATTTTCGCGGTGAACCTGCGCTGGCTGCCGGCCGTCGGCTACAGCGAGATCGGCGAGGACGGCGTCTGGGAGTGGTTCCGTCGCCTGATCCTGCCGGGGCTCGCCGTCGGCGCAGGGTACGCCGCGATCCTGATGCGCTTCGTGCGCGCCGGGCTACTCGAAGCCCTCGGCAGCGACTACATCCGGACCGCCCGTGCCAAGGGCCTTCGCGCACGCCGCGTCGTCGTCGGCCACGCGCTTCGCAACGCGATGATCCCGCTGGTGACCGTCGCCGGCATCCAGCTCGCGTTGCTGCTGAGCGGCACCGTCGTCATCGAAACCGTGTTCGCGATCCGCGGCATCGGCCGCATCCTCGTCGGCGCCATCTTCGACCGTGATTACCCCATGGTGCAGGGCGTCATCCTCCTCATCGCGGTGATCTTCGTCCTGGCCAACCTCCTCGTGGACATTGCCTACACCGTCATCGACCCCAGGATTCGCTATGGCTGATGCCGCGACCCTCGCCGGGGCCGCCGATCCGCAGCCGGGCGGCGATCCGTTGGTACGAACCGCGCCGACCGCCGGTCGCCGATTGCTGCGCCGCGTCCTCCGCGAGCGCAAGGTAGCGGTCGGGCTCGTCATCGTGGTTCTGCTCGTCCTGCTAGCCGCCTTCGGTCCGGCGATCGCGCCCTACAACCCGGACCGTTCCGACTTCGGCCCGCTGCAGCCGCCCAGCCGCGCCCACCCGATGGGCACCGACTCCTACGGGCGCGACCTCCTGAGCCGGATCATCATCGGCGCGCGGGTATCCGTGTCGGTCGGTTTCCTCGCCGCGCTGCTGGCCCTCGTCGTCGGCGGCGTCCTCGGCCTCATCGCGGGTTACTACGGCGGGTGGGTCGATTCGCTGGTGTCGCGCGGGGTGGACCTGCTCTGGTCGTTCCCGGTCATCGTGCTGGCGGTCGGCATGGTCGCCATCTTCGGCGCGGGGTTCCGCAACGTCGTCATCGCGGTCGCCATCGCCTACGTGGACGACTTCGCCCGCATCGTCCGCGCCGAGACGCTGACCTTGCGCGAGGAGGAGTTCACGACCTCGGCGCGGGCGGCGGGCGCTACCGACGCCCGGATCATGGGCCGCCACATCCTGCCGAACCAGGTCGCGCCGATTCTCGTCCAGCTCACGTTCGCGGTCGGTCTCGGTATCCTCTCGGAATCGACGCTCTCGTTCCTCGGCCTCGGCGTCCAGCCGTCCACCCCGACCTGGGGCCTCGCCCTGAACGAGGGCCGTGATTTCGTGCGCCAGGCCTGGTGGATCAGCGTCTTCCCCGGCCTCGCCATCGTGCTCACCGTGCTCAGCCTCAACCTCTTCGGTGACGGCTTGCGCGACGCGCTCGACGTCAAGGGCGTTGGCGAACGGGGATGACGTCCCCGCGCCACTCGCCGACCTTTACCGGCAACCGCCGCTTGCCGACCTGCCGATCCGCCGCCTTGCCGATGCCAATGGAGGACACCCGATGAAACTCGGCCTGATGACCGCCGCGCTGCCGAACGTGGCCCTGCCCGACCTCGCCGCGTGGGCCGCCGATTCCGGCTTCGGCATGCTGGAGATCGCCTGCTGGCCCGTCGGCGGCGCGGAACGGCGCTACGGCGGCGTCAGCCACATCGACGTCGCCAACCTCAACGCCGCCGGCGCGAAGCAGATCCGCGCCCTGCTCGAGGGGCACGGCCTCGGCATCTCCTCACTCGGCTACTACCCGAACCCGCTCGACCCCGACCCGGCCCAGAGCGGCGCGGCCATCGACCACCTGAAGCGGGTGATCGACGCCGCCGCGCTGCTGGAGGTCGAGATCGTTGGCACCTTCGTCGGCGCGGATGCCGCGAAATCGCCCGACGCCAACCTCGAAACGTTCGCCCGCGTCTGGCCGCCGATCGTCCGCTACGCGAAGGAGCGGGGCATCAAGATCGCGATCGAGAACTGCCCGATGCTCTGGCCCGACACTTGGCCGGGCGGATCGAACCTCGCCTGGTCGCCGGCCATCTGGCGGCGCATGTTCGAGATCATGCCCGACGACAACTTCGGCCTCAACTACGACCCGTCCCACCTGATCTGGCAGTTCATCGACGAGATCCGCCCGATCGCCGAATTCTCCGACCGCATCTTCCACGTCCACGCCAAGGACCTCGAAATCGACCGCGAGATGCTCTACGAGGACGGCATCCTCGGCTGCGCCTTCCGCTGGGGCATTCCGCGCCTTCCCGGCCTCGGCGAGGTCCGCTGGAACCGCTTCATGGCCGCCCTCTACGCGGCAGGGTACGACTTCGTCGTCAGCATCGAGCACGAGGACCGTCGCTTCGAGGGCTCCGAAGATCTCGTGAAGCGCGGCTTCTACATCGCCCGAGACGTGCTGTCGCCGTACATTAATTAGCCAAACCTAGTTTCTCTCGTTCTCCAGCCTTCGACAGCATAGAGCTCTGAACTGCCTCGGACTGTGTTCCTTGACCGATTATCATTGGGAAATTTACAAACGCATAATAGTCATATCATGTGTGATTTATGTACAGAGTTCAGTATGCATAGTGAATATTCGCTCGGAAGCTGCACGGAGGATTGAAAGCAGTGCGCGACGAGACGTTCGACAAAGCGGCGCGGAGTCTTGCATCTTCGCGGCGGAACGCGATGCTCGGTGGCCTTGGCCTTGCTTTGGCAAGCATGGTCGGAAGTGTGCGTCGGTCAAGTGCGGCGGCAAAGAAGACCCATCCCGAGTTCGGAGTCTCAGCGCCAGTTTGGGGGGCTGGTGGAGTTGGATCCGAAAAGAAAAAAAAGAAGAAGGTGAAAACCATCCCAGTTTCCCGATGCAACTGCTATCAGGATGGTTCGTATGTCTATGGGCAGGGCGTGATGTTCTGCTACTACGAGACTCCTACTATCCCAGCCGAGGAAGCATGCGTCAATGAAGCCTTGGTGTGCGCTCGATTGGCCTCGGCATGCCGGTCGGCACAAGCCTCCGCTTGCATTGGCTCGCTAGTCAACCGATGGTCGTAGATCGCTATTGTTGATTGGGAACCAGGGGCGGTGCATGCAGATGCACCGCCCCTGGTTACGAAGAATTAGTCGGAATAGATGTCACAGGTCTCTTCCTTACGAACGATGAACGGATTCCCGCACCAATCATCCGGATTTTGTACAACCTATCTCCTTCACTATTGGACTGACCGCGACCGCAGGAACCGTCCCGGCGTCGCCCCGGTGTGCGCGCCGTCCCGCAGCACGCGCGCGCCGTTCACCCACACGTCGCGAATCCCGGCCGACAACTGGTGCGGGTTCTGGAACGTCGCCCGGTCGGCCACGGTGGCCGGGTCGAACACGACCACGTCGGCGGCCATCCCCTCGCGCAGCAACCCGCGGTCCCGCAGGCCCAGCCGGTCGGCCACCGCCGACGTCATCTTGCGGATCGCGTCTTCCAGCGGGATCACGCCTTCGTCGCGCACGTAATGGCCAAGCACCCGCGTGTACGTGCCGAACGCGCGCGGGTGGTGCAGCCCCTGCCCGACCAGTCGCTCGGGATCGACCCCGCCGGCGTCGGTCGAGAACTTGATCCACGGCAGCCGCATTTGCAGCCGGAGGTTCTCGTCGCTCATCTCGAAGTAGAAGCAGAACACGTTCTGCCCCTCGGCCCGGAGCAGGTCCATCGCGCAGTCGGCCCAGTGCTGCCCGCGCTCGCTGGCGACCTCGGCCAGCGTTCGCCCGACGTACCCGGCGTGCTCCGGGAGCAGCAGCCCGGCCAGGACGACGTTGGTCGCCCCTTCCACCGCGCCCAGGTTCTCGAACCCCGGCGGCGGGTGCTCGATCTCGGCCTTGATGCGCTCGCGCACCGCCGAATCGGCCAGGTTGTCCCAGAGTTTGCCGTCGGCTTCGGCCCACGTCGGCAGCACCGTGGCGAGCCCGGTCCCGGCCGCTTCGTAGGGGTACATGTCGGCGGTGATGTCGGTGCCCTCGGCGCGGGCGGCTTCGATCCGGCGGATTACCTCCGGCATCAGGCCCCAGTTCGGCCGCCCCGCCGCCTTCAGGTGGTAGATCTCCGTCATCACCCCGGTTTCGCGCGCAATCCCGATCGTCTCCTCCAGCGCTTCGAGGATGCGCGTTTCCTCCGACCGCATGTGGGTGATGTGGACGCCCCGGTGCGCGGCGACCACTTCCATCAGCGCCACGAGTTCCGCCGTCGTCGCGTAGGAAGACGGCGGGTAGATGAGCGCGGTGGCGAGTCCGAACGCCCCGTCCTCCATCGCCTCGGCCAGGACGCGGCGCATGGTGGCGATCTCGTCCGCCGACGCCTCGCCCATCTCGTAGCCCTTGGCGTACTCGCGCAGGGTGCCGTGGCCGAGGAACGACCCTACGTTGATCGCGACCCCGCGCGCTTCGAGGTCGTCCAACCAATCCCCGAACCGAAGCCAGCCTCGGGCGCGTTCGTTCCAATCGTCGAGCGCGTCCCCGAGACGCGGCCGCATCTCCTCCGGGAACGGCGCGGCGATGCGGCCGCCGAACGGCGACGGCGTCCACGATTCGCCCATGATGTCGGTGGTAACCCCTTGCGTCACCTTCGACAGCGCCCGCCGGTCGGTCAGGAACGGCACAATAGAGTGCGACTGAATGTCGATGAACCCCGGGCACACGACGTGACCGGCGGCATCGACGACGTCGGCAGCCCGTCCCCGGTCCAGTTCCCCTGCCGGCGCGACGATCGCGATGCGGTCGCCCGAAAGCGCCACGTCGCCGAAGAACCACGGGTTTCCGGTGCCGTCGATCACCCGCGCCCCGACGATCAGGACGTCCCACGCCGCGCCCGCGTGGCCTTCCGCGCTGGCCGAGATTACCGCCATTCGCCCGGACCTCCGTGCCGTTTCCCGGCCGATCGTGGATGATGCCGGCCGGTATCGTAGCGGGCCGCGCCGGGAACGGGCGCGGCCCGGCTCATGGGGGACGAAACGGTGACGGTGGCTGCCGACGAAATGCGCGCGTTCGAACCGAAGGACCTGCTCGGGCAGGTGATGATCCTCGACCTCGCCCTCGCCCCGGACGGCGCGTTCGCGGTCTACAGCCGCCGCACCATCGAGGACGGCCAGTACCGGACCCGGCTCTGGCGCGTGCCGTGGAAGGGCGGCGAGCCAACGCAACTCACCTTCGCCGACGCCAACGACGGCGCGCCGCGCATCTCGCCGGACGGCGCGACGCTCCTCTTCCTCTCGGACCGCTCCGGGTCGTCGCAGGCCTGGTTGCTGCCGCTGGCGGGCGGCGAGGCGCGCAAGGTGACCGACCTGAAGGGCGGCGTGTCGGCGGCCCGCTGGTCGCCGGATGGCGCGAACCTCGCCCTCGTCGCCGCCAGCGGCGAAGACCGCTACCTCGTCGGCAACCCCGACGACCCGACAGCGCGGCGCATCACCGAACTCGACTGGCGGCTCGACGGCGAAGGCATCCGCGGCCAGCGCTCCGCGGCCTGGGTGCTCGACCTCGCCGGCGGCGAGCCGCGCCGCCTCACCGAGCCGCACATCGACGTCCGCGCCGCCGACTGGCTTCCTGACGGGCGCGTCGCCGTCGTCGCCAACATGCAGCCCGATCCGACCCAGTCCCGCACCACCGACCTCGCCGACGTCTGGGCGTTCGATCCAGCCGACCCCGACGCGGCGCCGCAACCCGTCACCGACCTCGACGGTGCGGCGATCGCGATTGAACCCGGCCCGGATGGCGCGCTGGCGGTCATCGCCGCCGCCGGCGGCTCGCTCGGCTCGTGGGGCAACCGGGGCGTCTTCGTCGTCTCGGACGGCAACGTCCAGCAACTCGGCGCCGGTCTCGACCTGACCGCCGAGAACCAGACGTACGGCGACCTCATCGATCCGTCCTCCGGCGCGGCCGTGGCCTGGCGCTCGCCCGGCGAGATCGTCGCGCTCGTTGGCATCGAGGGCCGCGCGCTGCCCTACCTGTTCCGAGCCGATGCGCCCGACACCGCCGAACCGCTCGTCTCCGGCGAACTGGTCTGCTCGACCATCGCCATCGGCGGCGGCCGGCTGGCCGTCGTCGCCACCGACCGCGGCAAGGCCGGCGAGGTCTATGCCGTCGAGGACGGCGCATTGCGCGCCCTCACCAGCCACGGATCGGCCTGGCTCGAACCGTGGCGGCGCGACCCGGTGCGCCACCGGGTCGAACACCCGGACGGGCACACGATCGACGTCTGGGTGGTGCCCGCCCGCGACGCCGAACCCGGCAAACCGGGGCCGGCCATCCTCCACATCCACGGCGGACCGCACAATTCCTACGGCCCGACGCCGTGGCTGGAAATGCTGGCCCTCGCCGACGCCGGCTACACCGTGCTCTACCCGAACCCGCGCGGTTCGACCGGCTACGGCGAGACCTTCGCCCGCGTCATCCACGGCGCGTGGGGAGAGACCGACGCCCCGGACCACCTGCGCGTCGTCGAATGGGCCATCGAGCAGGGGATCGCCGACCCCGCCCGCTTCGGCGTGATGGGCCTCTCCGGCGGCGGCTACATGACCAACTGGCTGATCGGGAGGCACCCCGGCGTCTTCGCCGCCGCCGTCTCGGAGAACCCCGTGACCGACATCGTCGGCATGTACGGCTCGTCCGACCTGACGACCTACACCGACCACCGTTTCATCGGCGTCGGCCAGTTGCCGGAAGACCTCGACCGCTTCCTTCGCCACTCGCCGTTCACGCACCTGCACCACAACGAAGCGCCGCTGCTGCTGCTGCAATCCGACGACGACCTGCGTTGCCCGCCCGCGCAATCCGAACTCGCCTTTTCCATCCTCAAGTCGCGCGGGCGGACCGTGGAGATGATTCGCTACCCCGGCGAGCCGCATTACCTCGTCGGCGTCGGCCGCCCCGACCGCCGCGTTGACCGCATGGAGCGCATCCTCCGCTGGTTCCAGGAGTACCTGTAGGGGAGGGGAAGCGTTTCAGCATGATGGGCGGGCGGGGGTTAGCGCTGGTGCTGTCTCCGCCCGCCGCACTGTCGCCATCTCGCTACCCAATCGTCATCCCGAGCCTGTCGAGGGATCTCGTCCGCTCCATCGATTCGGGAGCCCCGAGTGCCCTCGACAAGCCTCCGCAACGCGGTCACGGTTCGGTTTCGCCTTGTCGTCGTAGGGGAGGGACCTGTGCCCTCCCTCGTCGGCTGGCCAGCACGAGGAAGGGCACAGGTCCACCTGTTCCGACTAATTCTTCGTAAGCGCCTTGCTGCCGGAGAGGGGCGGTGCGTACGTACGCCGATGCGGTGGGAGACCACTTGTTCGGCTCGGGCCTCGATGGCTTGGCCTTGGGTCGCAGATGTCGCCTGCACCACTGCATCTGGTACCGTCGGCTATTTTGTCGGTACAAATGGCACAGGTCCCTCCCCTACGACGACAAGGTGGCCGCTCCCGTTCGGGCGGGCTCCGGATCACGGCACGCGGGAGAGCGAAACCACGATCCCGCCGTGAAAAGCGGCGCCTATCCCTGGTGCCCCTCCGCCAGCGGCGCGAGCAGCGCCTCCGCGATCTCGCCCAGCGCCTCCATCTGCTCCGGCGTCAGCGCGGCCACCACGTGCCGCGCCACCGCCGCCTCGTAGGCATCCCGCGCGTCCGCGGCCAACGTCCGGCCGGTATCGGTCAGGCGGACCACCGACCCCCGGTTATCCTCGCGGCACGCCTCGCGGACGAGCAGACCCCGCTCCTCCATCCGCCGCAACTGGTGGGACAGTCGGCTCTTTTCCCATTCCAGCCCGCACCGCAGCGCCAGCGCCCGCACCGATTCGTCCGGCCGCTCCGCCAGCGCGCCGAGGATCTCGTAGTCGGCCTCCGACAACCCCGTGGCGGCGGCCAGCTCCCGGTTCAGCCGGCCGGACAGGCGGACCCGCATCCGCTGGTACCGCGCCCAGGCCGTTCGTTGCTGCTCGTTGAGGGCATCGCTCGTCATGCTCCCAGCATAGGTGATGCGTCAACCATTGTGGTAGAGTGGTTGACGAATCAACCGCACCGGGAGCAACCACCAATGACCTACGGCCACCCGCTGGAATTCGGGACGTTCATCACGCCGAAGGCGACTCCAGCCGAGACTACCGTCGAACTTGCCCGTCGCAGCGAGCAGCTGGGGTTCGACCTCGTCACCTTCCAGGACCACCCCTACCAGCCGGCGTTCCTCGATACCTGGACGTTGCTGTCGTGGGTCGCCGGGCAGACCGAGCGGATTCGCATCAGCCCGAACGTCGTCAACCTCCAGTTGCGCCCGCCGGCGGTGCTCGCGCGCGCGGCCGCCAGCCTCGACCTGCTCTCGGGCGGAAGGTTGGCGCTCGGGCTCGGCGCGGGCGCGTATGGGCAGGCCGTCGCCGCGATGGGCGGGCCGAAGCGGTCGCCAGCCGAATCCGTCGAAGCGCTAGACGAGGCCATCGCCGTCATCCGCGGCATTTGGGACGCTACCGAGCGAAAGCCGATCCGCTTCGACGGCGACCATTACCGTCTCGACGGGGCGCAGCGCGGCCCCGTCCCGGCGCACGATGTCCCCATCTGGGTGGGAGCGTACAAGCCGCGCATGCTCGACCTCGTCGGCCGCCTTGCCGACGGCTGGCTGCCGACGCTCGGTTACCTGAAGCCCGGCGACCTCCGCGCCGCCAACGCCGGGATCGACGCCGCCGCGGTCGCCGCCGGACGCGACCCCCGCGAGATCCGGCGGTTGCTCAACATCTCCGGCACCTTCTCCTCGTCGGCCAACGGCTTCCTCGACGGCCCGAGCGAGCAGTGGGTGAGCGACCTGCTTCCGCTGGTGGTCGAGGACGGCATCGGCACCCTCATCCTGATGACGGACGACGCCGCCACGATGGAGCAGTTCGCGCTCGAGGTCGCGCCCGCGCTGCGCGACGCGGCGGCGCGCGCGTTGCCCGGCGCGTTCGTCGCCCGACCCATCCGCCGCGCCGCCGTTCGGGCGAAACGGCGCGGCGGCATCGCCTACGACGCCATCCCGGCCTCGCTGGCGGATGCCGCCGTCGAGCCGGGCGACGCCGGGTTCGCCCGCGTCCGCTCCACCTACATGCGCGGCGGCTCGCCCGGCGTCGTGCTGCGCCCCGCCGACACCGCCGAGGTGGTCGAGGCGCTGGCCTTCGCCCGCGCGCACCCGGGCGTGCCGCTCGGGGTGCGCAGCGGCGGCCACGGCATCAGCGGCCGGTCCACCAACGACGGCGGCATCGTCATCGACCTCGGCCGGATGAACGCCATCACGGTCCTCGCCGAGGCGACCCGCCGCGTCCGCATCGAACCCGGCGCGCGCTGGATGGACGTGGCCGCATTCCTCGCCCCGCACGGCTGGGCGCTCAGTTCCGGCGACTACGGCGGCGTCGGCGTCGGCGGGCTTGCCACCGCCGGCGGCATCGGCTGGATGGTGCGCCAGCACGGCCTGACCATCGACCACCTGCGCGCCGTCGAGATCGTCCTCGCCGACGGCTCCGTCGTCCGTGCCAGCGATTCCGAGAACGCCGACCTCTTCTGGGCGGTGCGCGGCGCCGGGGCGAACTTCGGCATCGTCACGGCGTTCGAGTTCGAGGTCGATGCGGTCGGCGACGTCGGCTGGGCGCAACTGGTCTTCGACGCCAACGACACCGCCGGATTCCTGCGGCGCTGGGGCGCGGCCGTCGAGGCCGCCCCGCGCGACCTCACCAGTTTCGTCATCCTCGGCCCGCCCCGGCGCGGCCAGCCCGTCGTCGCTCAGGTCATGGCGCTCGTCGATTCGGACCAGCCGGAGGTCATCATCGAGCGCCTCCAGCCCCTCGCCAACGTCGCCCCGCTGTACGACCGCCGGATCGTAATCGCGCCCTACGCAAGCATCATGGCCAATGCCTCGGCGGCGGACCACGACGGCCAGCGCGAACCGGTCGCCCGCTCCGGCCTGCTGGAGCACATCACCCCGGAGTTCGCGTCCGCCGCCGAACGGCTGATCCAAAGCGGCACGACCTACTTCTTCCAGATCCGCTCCATCGGCGGCGCGGTCGCCGACGTGCCGCCGGACGCGACGGCCTACGCCAACCGCTCGGCCAACTTCTCAGTCGTCGCCTTCGCGTCCAGCGACGCCCGCATCGACCCCCAGTGGGATGCGATGCGCCCGCTGTTCGACGGCCTCTACCTCAGTTTCGAAACCGGCCGCGACCCGGAGCACATCGCGGCCGCGTTCCCTCCGGCTACGCTCTCCCGCCTGCGCGACCTGAAGGCGCGCTACGACCCCGACAACGTCTTCCGGGACAACTTCAACGTCGCCCCGGTTTCGCTCGTCCGTTAGCCGGTCGCCACCATCACCCGAGGTTTCCGCCCGTCTTCCCAAGCCTGTCGAGGGATCTCGTTCTCGACTCCTCGACTCCTCGACTCGCTTACGAGATCCCTCGACGGGCTTGGGAAGACGGTGGGCGGGGCGACAACCGAACGCGCGCTCCCGCGCCGATAGGGGAGTGAAACCGGTCGCGACCGCTCCCGCGCTCTCCAGTTTTCGAAAGGACTCCAACCCATGCCCGACTACGGCCACGACCTCCTGTTCGGCGCGTTCGTCACGCCGGCCGCCCAGCCGCCCAGCCACGCCGTCGATATCGCCATCGCCGCCGACAAGGCCGGGCTCGACCTCGTCACGTTCCAGGACCACCCGTACCAGCCGTCGTTCCTCGACACGTGGACGCTGCTCTCCTACGTCGCCTCCCGCACCGAGCGCATCCACGTCGCCGGCAACGTGCTCAACCTCCCGCTGCGGCCGCCGGCGGTGCTCGCGCGCGCGGCAGCCAGCCTCGACATCCTCAGCGGCGGCCGCGTCGCGCTCGGTCTCGGCGCGGGCGGCTTCCAGGACGCCATCGCGGCGATGGGTGGTCGCCGCCTCTCGCCGGGTGAATCCGTCGCCGCGCTCGACGAGGCGATCGCCGTCATCCGCGCGATCTGGGATACCGGCGAGCGCGGCGGCGTCCGCGTCGAAGGGGAGCATTACCGCGTCGTCGGCGCGAAGCGCGGCCCTACGCCCGCCCACGACATCCCCATTTGGGTGGGAGCCTACAAACCGCGGATGCTGGAACTCGTCGGTCGTGCCGCGGACGGTTCGGTGCCGTCGCTCGGCTATCTGCCTGGCGGCGTCGCCGACCTCGCCCCGATGAACGAGCGCATCGACGACGCCGCCATCGCCGCCGGCCGCGATCCGCGCGCGATCCGCCGCCTGCTCAACATCTCCGGTCAGTTCGCTGCCGCGCCCGGTGGCCTGCTCGAAGGCCCGCCCGAGCAGTGGGCCGAGGACCTTGCCGGCATGGCTCTCGAGTACGGCGTATCCGGTTTTCTTCTTGCCGCCGACGATGCGGCCACGATCGACCTGTTCGCCCGTGCCGTCGCCCCGGCCACGCGGGCGCTCGTCGCCTCCGCCCGCTCGGGCAGCGGACCGCTTGTCGCCGGTCGCCCATAGGGCACCAGAGTGATCGCGGCCCTTCGCTGCGATGCACGGCCGGGCCAGTCGGTGACCCGTTGGCGACCTTGGCCTTCGCGCCCATCGTCATCCCGAGCCTGTCGAGGGATGTCGTTCCCAAATCGAGGTACGACGAGATCCCTCGACAGGCTCGGGATGACATGGTTTGGGTGTCGATTGGCGTCCTAACCCTCGGCCTCGGCAGGCGGCAGCCCGACGATTCGCCGCATCTCGCTGGCCGAGGAAGGCTCCCGCCCGGCAGCGCGCGCCGCGGCGACGGCCCACTCGACCAATTCGGCGTTCGACTCCGGGATACGCCCGTCCGGCAAGACCACCGCGTCTTCGAACCCGACCCGGACGTGCTGTCCCGTCTCCAGCGCCCGTTGCACGATCGCGTACGTGCCCACGCCCTGCCCGTGTGCCGCCCAGCGCGCGCCCGGAAACTGCTCGCGCAGTGCGGCCGCCAGCGCGTCGTAGGCGGTGACCGTCGAGGGCGCGACCTGCGGCGGCTGCCCGAAACCGGGCGAATCCAGTTCCAGCAGGAACCAAGGCTCCGGCGGCAGCCGCCCATCGTCGCGCAGCGCCGCCGCGTTCGAGACGAAGCCGAAGTCCATCACCCCGAGTTCGGGCCGGATGCCGAAAGTCTCGCACGCCCGCAGCAGCCCGGCCACGTCCTTGTAGCCGTTCGGGTAGTGGACCGTCCGCCGCCCGCCCGCCGCGTCCGGTTCCCAGGCCGCGATGTGCCCGAGGTTCACCGACATCGCGTCCGGCAGCGCGCCCGGCTCGACCGCCAGCGCGTTCAGCAGCAGGATCGTCGTCCCGATGCCGACGCCGTCGGGCCGGATCGAGGTGATGCTGACCGGCAGCCCCGGCGCAGCCCCGCGGATCAGCCGGATCGTCTCGGCGTAACGGTCCGCGTCGTCGTTCCAGCCGCCCGCAACGTCGCGGGCGTGGACGTGCACTAGGCTCGCACCGGCCGCCGCGCAGCGCGCCGCCTCGGCCGCGATCTCGGACGGCGAAAGCGGGACCGCCGGGTGCTCCCGCCGGTCCCGCCCGCCGTTCAGCGCCGCTTCGATGACGACCGGATCGCCCAAGCCAGCGCCTCCGCGACCTTCGATGGGGCCGCTATTCGTCGTCCTTCGCGTTCAATTGCGCATCGCGGATCAATTCGACCACGCCCTGGTCGGCCAGCGTCGTGGTGTCGCCGAGCGGCCGCCCGGCGGCGATGTCGCGCAGCAGCCGCCGCATGATCTTGCCGGAGCGCGTCTTCGGCAGGTCCGGCGTGAACATCAACTGCTTGGGCCGCGCGATCGCACCGATCTTCTTCGCGACGTGTTGCCGCAGCTCCTCGCCGAGGTCCGGCGTCGGTTCGGTCCGGCTCTTCAGGATTATGAACGCGAAGATCGCTTCGCCGGTCAGCGGATCGGGGCAACCGACCACCGCCGCCTCCGCGACCCGGTGGTCGTCCACCAGTGCGCTCTCGATCTCGGTGGTGGACAGCCGGTGGCCGGAGACGTTCATCACGTCGTCCACCCGGCCCATCAGCCAGTAGTAGCCTTCCTCGTCGCGTTGGCAGCCGTCGCCCGGGAAGTACAGGCCGGGGAAGCGCGACCAGTAGGTCTTCTCGTACCGCTCCGGGTCGCCGTAGATGCCGCGCAGCATGTGCGGCCACGGCTTGCGGATGACGAGGTAGCCGCCTTCGCCGAGCGGCGCCGGGTTGCCGTCGTTGTCCACCACGTCGGCGTCGATGCCCGGCAGCGGGAAGGTCGCCGAGCCCGGCTTGGTGGTCGTGAGCCCCGGCAGCGGAGAGATCATCATGCCGCCGGTCTCCGTCTGCCACCACGTATCGATGATCGGGCAGCGGCCGCCGCCGATGTTCTCGTGGTACCAGATCCACGCTTCCGGGTTAATCGGCTCGCCGACCGTCCCGAGCAGGCGCAGGCTGGACAGGTCGTGCTTCTGCGCGTGCTGGCGGCCCCACTTCATGTGGGCGCGGATGGCGGTCGGCGCGGTGTAAAGGATCGTGACCTTGTAGCGCTCGATGACGTCCCACCACCGCGACGGGTCAGGGAAGTCCGGCGTTCCTTCGTAGATGACGCTGGTCGCGCCGTTGGCCAGCGGCCCGTAGACGATGTAGGAGTGCCCCGTCACCCAGCCGATGTCCGCGGCCGCCCAGTAGATGTCCGTTTCCGGCTTCAGGTCGAAGACCCAGCGGTGGGTGGCTGCCACGCCGGTCAGGTAGCCGCCGGTCGTGTGCAGGATGCCCTTCGGCTTGGCCGTCGTGCCGGAGGTGTACAGGAGGTACAGCATGTCCTCGCTGTCCATCTTCTCCGGTTCGCAGGACGCCTCCTGCCGCGGCACGATGTCGTCCCACCAGATGTCGCGGCCCTCGGTCCACTCGACGTCCTGCCCGGTCCGCTTCACGACCAGCACGTGCTCGATGCTCGGGGTGCTCGCCAGCGCGACGTCCACGTTCGGCTTCAGCGGGGAAACCTTGCCGCGCCGCCAGCCGCCGTCCGCCGTGATGACCAGCTTCGCCTGCGAGTCGTTGATCCGGTCGGAGAGCGATTCCGACGAGAAACCGCCGAAGACGACGGTGTGCGGCGCGCCGATGCGGGTGCAGGCCAGCATCGCCACCGGCAACTCGGGGATCATCGGCATGTAGATGGCGACCCGGTCGCCGCGCCCAACCCCCAGTTCCTTCAGCGCGTTGGCGCACTTTTCGACGTCGGCCAGCAGTTCGGCGTAGGTGATGACCCGCCGGTCGCCCGGCTCGCCTTCCCAGTAGTAGGCGACGCGGTCCCCGATGCCCGCCCGCACGTGCCGGTCGAGGCAGTTGACCGACACGTTGAGCTTGCCGCCGACGAACCACTGCGCGAACGGCGGCTGCCAGTCGAGCACCGTGTGCCACGGCTCGTCCCACTCGAGCTGCCGCGCCTCCTCGGCCCAGAACGCCTCCGGGTTGGCGGCCGCGCGCTCGTAGATCGACGGATCGCTGCAGACCGCGGCCGCCGCGAACTCCGGCGGCGGCGGGAAGCGCCGCTCTTCCTCGAGCAGCGACTCGATCGCGATCTCGTGGGCGGGGCGGGTGCTGGTGTCGCTCATGTCGCGTCCTGCGTCCTTCGGTTGGCGGGGACCGCGCCGTCGCCGGGACGCACGGATTCGGCCCGCTGCCATGCGGATAGCCAGTGCGCTGAGTATACCGGCGCATCCCGTCGCGTGGGCGGCCGTGCGCCCGGGCTTGATAACCCTACCCCCCTAGGGTACTATCGGACCTGTGACCAACCGGGCCGCCCAGCGCGGCAACCACGGAGCAGCCGATGCCGAGCATGCACAACCTTCCGCCCGAGGAACGGGCGGACCTGATCGACCGCCTCAAGCGCATCGAGGGCCAGGCCAAGGGCATCCAGCGCATGATCGACGAGGGGCGAGAGTGCCTCGACGTCATCACCCAGCTCGCCGCCGTCAAGGCCGCCGTCAACGCCGTCTCCGGCGAACTGCTGGAGGCCTACGCGCTTCGCTGCCTGAAGCACCCCGAGGAGTTCCCGACGCCGGAGCAGGCGGTGGAGCAGGCCGTGCGAGCGATGGTCCGCGCCGGCCGCTGACGGTGCGCCGTAATCGTCGGATCGAGGAGACGGCACGGTGACGATCGGACTTTCGACCCGGGTCAGCACGGGCGACCTGGCGATCAACTTCGACGACGTGGTGGTGCTCGACGTCCGTTCCCCGGCGGAGTTCGAATCCGAGCACATCCCCGGCAGCTTCAACGTTCCGCTCGACCGGCTCTCCGAGCACGCCGCCCACCTGCGCGACACGCTGGCCCGGCCCGTCGTGCTGGTCTGCCGCTCCGGGGTGCGGGCGCAGCAGGCCGAGCAGGCCCTTCAGGCCAGCGGGTGCACGAGCTTGCACGTCCTCGACGGCGGCGTCGGCGCATGGGAGGCCGCCGGCCGGCCGCTGGTCCGCGGCAGGAGCCGCTGGAGCATGGAGCGCCAGGTGCGCGGCGTAGCCGGGGGGCTCGTCCTCGCCGGCGCGCTGGGCGGGCTGCTGGTCGCTCTTCCCCTCGGCTGGCTGGCCGCCGGCGTCGGCGGCGGGCTGCTCTTCTCCGCCGTGACCAACACCTGCGGCATGGCCAGGGTGCTGGCCATGCTCCCCTACAACAAGGGGCAGACCTGCGACGTGCGCCAGGTGATGACCAACCTCGCCGCCGCCCAGCAAGCGGGCGCTCCCGCCGCCCGCGCCGGCGACTAGCGAGGGGCCACCCCCGCATGAATGACCCGGCGCCGCGGCGCCGGACGACTGGAGGACGACCATGATCGTGGAGCGCGTCTACACCCCGGGCCTGGCCGAAGTCGCCTACATGGTCGCCGACGAGGCGGCCGGCGAGATGGCCGTGATCGACCCCCGCCGCGACATCGACGACTACCTCGCCTGGGCGGCCGAGCGCGGCCTGCGCATCGTCGCCATCGGCGAAACCCACGTCCACGCCGACTTCGTCAGCGGCGCCCGCGAACTGGCCGCGGCCACCGGCGCCCCGGTCTACGCCGGCCGCATCGGCGGCACGGAGTTCCCGCACGTCCCGCTCGACGACGGCGACGAGATCCGCGTCGGCTCGCTGGTGCTGAAGGCCCTCTGGACCCCAGGCCACACCCCGGAGCACATCGCCTACCTGCTCTTCGACCCGGCGCAGGGAACGCAGCCGCTGGCCCTCTTTTCCGGCGACGTGCTCTTCGCCGGCGAGATCGGGCGCCCGGACCTGCTCGGCCCGGACGCGCAGCAAGCGCTCATCGAGCAACTCCACGAAACCGTCGAGCAGCGCCTCAAGGCCCTGCCGGACGACGTGATCGTCTACCCCGGCCACACCGCGGGCTCGCCCTGCGGCAAGAAGATCGGCGACGCGCCGCAGACCACCATTGGGCAGGAGCGGGCCTTCAACTACGCCTTCAACCAGCACGACCGCGAGACCTTCGTCCGCACCGTCATGGAGGGCATGCCCAAACCGCCCGCCTACTACCCGTTAATGAAGAAGGTCAACAAGGTCGGCCCGGCGCTCCTGGCCGATCTGCCGGACGGCGCTCGGCTCTCCCCGGCCGACGTCGCGGCGAAGCAGGCCGCCGGCGCGCTGGTGATCGACGCCCGCTCCGTCCGCGCGTTCGCCGCATCCCACCTGCCCGGCGCGGTATCGGTCGAACTGGGGCCGAGTTTCGCCATCTGGGCGGGCTGGCTGACCCCCTACGACCGCGAGGTGGTGCTGGTCGTCGATGACCCCGCCCAATTCGCCGAGGCGCGGACGGAACTGCGGCGGATCGGCATCGACGACGTGGCCGGCTGGCTCGAGGGCGGCATGACCGCCTGGGAGGCGGCGGGCCAGCCCTTGGAATCGACCCGGACCATGAGCGTCGCCGACCTCGCGGCCCGGCTGCGGTCGGAGGATGACCTGGTGGTGCTGGACGTCCGCGACCGCACCGAGTGGGCGGACGGCGCGATCCCCGGCGCGGTGAACCACTTCGCTGGCGAGATCGCGCAGGGCTCCGAACCGCCGGTCAACGGCAACGGCACGGTCGCCGTCGTCTGCGGCACCGGCTTCCGCTCGATGGTCGCGGCGAGTTTGCTCCAGGCGCGCGGCCGGACCAACGTGGTGAACGTGCCCGGCGGCATGGCAGCGTGGCGGGAGGCCGACCTCCCGGTCGGCGCCAACTGAGGTCGGGAAGCAGCGCAACGCCTCTTCCGGCGGCACGGGCCGCCCTCGATGCATCGACGAGCAGGAGACGACCACGAGCATGGGCGCGGAGACGAACGGATACGAGCACGACGACCTGGAGATCACCGTTGCCGAGTACCTGCGGGACTGGCAGGCGCCCGGCGTCCGGGTCGTGGACGTGCGCGAGCAAGAGGAATGGGACGCCGGGCGGATGGCGGGAGCCGCGCTGGTTCCGCTCGGCGACCTCGAAACCCGGCTCGGCGAGTTGGACCCGGCGGCGCCGACGGTCGTCGTGTGCCGATCCGGTCGCCGGTCGCTGGTCGCCGCCGAATACCTGAAAGCGATCGGCTTCGCCCGCCCGGTCAGCCTCGCCGGCGGCATACTGGCCTGGGCCGAGGCCGGGCTGCCGGTCGAACGGTAGCGTCATGCAGCAGATCGCCCTCGAAATCGCGTTCGGCACGGCCATCGGGTTGATGCTCGGGCTCGTCGGCGGCGGCGGCTCGATCCTCACGGTGCCGATCCTCGTCTACGCCATCGGCCTCGGCGTCCACGAAGCGACCGCAACGTCGATGGTCATCGTCGGTCTCACCGCCCTCTCCGGCGCGCTCCCGCACGCCCGCGCCGGGCGGGTCGAACTCCGCACGGCGCTGTTGTTCGGCGTTGCCGGGATCGCCGGCGCCTTCGCCGGCACGTGGGCGAACCAGCGGGTGTCCGGCCCGGTCATCCTGCTGCTGTTCGGCGTGCTGATGGTCGGCGTCGCCGCCCGGATGGCCTTCGGCAAGAAGCCCGCGCCCCGCCCGGCGGACGCCGTCGCGCATCCGGCCGCCGCGCCGGTCGCCGGCCTCGTCGTCGGCGTCATGACCGGGTTCTTCGGCGTCGGCGGCGGCTTCCTGATCGTGCCGGCGCTGGTGCTGGCGCTGGGCCTGCCGATGCGGCTGGCGGTCGGCACCTCGCTGGTGATCATCGCCATCAACTCGGCGTCGGGCGTCGTCGCCCACCTGCCGACCGGCGGCTTCGACCTCCAGGTGGCGCTCGTCTTTATCGTCGGCGGCTTCGTCGGCAGCCAGATCGGCGGCCGCCTCGCCGGGCGCGTGGACGAAGCCCGGCTCACCAGGGGCTTCGCCGCCCTCGTCGCGCTGGTCGGCCTCTACCTGATCGTCCAGAACGGCGCCGCGCTGGCCTGAAGCGCCCGCGCGGCTTCCCACGGGAGGCGCACGTCGTGACCGATACGACGACCCGCTACGGCTTCGGCGCCGAGATCCCTGTCCCGCTCGACGAGGCGGTGGCTCGCACCACCGCCGCCCTGAAGCAGGAAGGCTTCGGCGTGCTGACGACCATCGACGTCCGCGCCACCCTGCGGGAAAAACTCGGCGTCGAATTCGAGCCCTACGTCATCCTCGGCGCCTGCAACCCGCACCTCGCCCACCGCGCCCTGCAGGCCGAACACGACATCGGGTTGCTGCTGCCCTGCAACGTCGTGATCCACCAGCACGGCGACCGCAGCGTCGTTGGCGTGGTCGATCCGATGACGATGATGGGCGTGTCGGCGGACAACGAGGAACTGGCCGCGGTCGCCACCGAGGCCGAAACCAGGCTGCGCCGCGTTGTCGCGGCGTTGGCCGACGCCTCCGAGGGCGCTGGCTAGGAGCGCGTTTCCGAACCCTGGCGTCGATCTTCCCCCCCGTCATCCCGAGCTTGTCGAGGGATCTCGGTCTTTGTCACCACGGTGTGGACGACGAGATCCCTCGACAAGCTCGGGATGACGGGGGGACGGTTCCGAAGCGCATCAACGAGTCGGAGCTTCGCCCCGCCCGATCGGTCCGCCGCGACCCCACCGTGGCGGCTGTGTGGCACTCCTGATCCTGCCGTCCTCCGCGCCAGCATATTGACTTCACCGGACGTGCTGGTACGTTCGTTCGTGAGCGCGACATCGAGCTTGGCGGGGCCGGCGTCGACCGGCCCGCCGCCGCTGCGTTTGACGGGCGGAGGGAAACGTGGACAGACGACGGCTCATCGCGGGCACGCTCGGCGGCGTGGCCGCCCTCGCGGGCGCCAATCCGGGTACGACGATGGCGCGGGTTGCCGCGCTCGCGGCGCAGGGCGCGCCGGCGTCGGCCCTCGATATCGACGCCATCAACGCCCAGCTGCCGGGCACCCCGTGGCCGCTCGCGCAATTGCCCGAAAAGGGGATGCTCGGCCGCGTCTACGACGTACCGCCGAACTACGAAACCCCCACCATCCGGCTCATTGGCGAGCGCGCGCCCTACACCGACACCGCCTACTACTACGTCCGCTCCAGCGAGGCCTACCCGGCGATCATCCCGCCGGACGAGATCAAGCTGGTGGTCGGCGGCGACAAGGCGCTGAAGCCGGCCACCTTCACGCTCGATGACCTCAAGAAATACCCCGCTGCCGAAGTCGGCGCGGTCGGGCAGTGCGGCGGGTTCGGGCAGGGCCTGCTGCGCCCGCTCACCGGCGGCACCCCGTGGACCAAGGGCGACGTTTCCTGCGCCGTCTGGTCCGGCTGCTACCTGAAGGACATCCTCGACGACGTCGGGATCGCCGACGATGCCTACGAGATCGAGTTCATCTCGGCCAGCGTCGGCCTCAACCGCAACCACCCGCACTACACGAGCGGCTGGGACCCGAAGCAGTTGCTCGACGCCAACCCGATCATCGCCTGGCAGGTCAACGGCGGCGACATCCCGATCTGGAACGGCCGCCCACTGCGGCTGATCATCCCGGGCTTTTCCGGCCCGCACTGGGTGAAGGCGGTCGCCACGGTCAACATCCTCAGCAACGAGGGAGCCACCGACTCCGACCCGCACGGCAACATGCCGCACCAGTTGGCGACCCCGCTCGCGGTCTGCTCGCTCGTTTCCACCCCGGCCGATGGCTGGCGGGTTCCAGTGGGCGGCTCACTCGACCTGCGCGGCGTCGCCTGGGACAGCGGCAAGGGCATCACCAAGGTGGAAACGTCCACCGACGACGGCGCGTCCTGGACCGAGGCCAGGCTGGAACCGCAGGCCACCCCGTTCGCCTGGCGCGTCTGGACCCAGACCGTGACCATCGACCGGCAAGGTCCGGTCCCGGTGCTGGCGCGGGCGACCAACGGCGACGGCGTCGTGCAGGACTTCGACAACCCCGACGACGAGTCGGTCAGCGAAACCACCTCGTCCCGCAAACTCGCCGCCATCTACCTGGGGGTGTAACGTGAGCCGATTCGTCCTTTCCCGGGCGGCCGTGCTGACGGCCGCCCTCGCCGGCGCGGCCGGGATCGCCCTGCTCGGCGGCGCGGGCCGCGCGCAGGAAGCCGACCCCACGCCGCCCGCCCTGCCGATCGACACCTCGCAGCGCCTCGTCGAGGCGGACGGCAGCGCCCTCGTCTACGCCACCTGCACCGTCTGCCACACCATCGCACCGATCCTCGCCCACGACGGCTTCACGCCCGAGATGTGGGCCGAGCAGGTGGAGGTCATGCGCCGCGACAACGGCGCGACCTTCGACGACGCCGCCAAGGATCAGATCGTCGCCTACCTGTCGGCGCACTACTCGGACCCGCCGCCCTCCCCGCAGGAGGAGCTGCTCGGACCAGCCATGCGGCTGGCCGAAGAGGCCGCCGCGACTCCGGTCGCCGCGATCCCGGCCGACGACCACAGTTTCGCCGTCTCGGTCGTGCAGGGGAGCTGCGCCGCTCCCGGCAACGCCGTCTGGAGCCTCGGCCAGACGGCGGCATGGGGCGGGGAGAACCCGATCGTCCGTACCCCGGGCGGCCCGGTGCTGGAAACCCGCGCCACCCTCGAAGCGAAGCTCGATTCGCTGGTCCTGACCGGGTTCCCCCGCGCGCTCACGGTGCGCATGGGCACCGACGCCGGAGCGCCGCTGGTCGCCTGCGGCGACATCGTGGACAACGAGGCCGACAACCGGCTCGTCGTCGTCGTCTCCCCGGTCAACGATTCCGGCCTCGGCGGGCTCGCAACCTTCACCGAGCACGCGCAAGGGTTCGCCGGCTTCGGCGGCACGGCCGTCGATGGCGAGGTGCTGCTGGTCCGCGGCGCGCTCTCGGCGCCCGCTGCCGCCGCGCCCGCCGCGCCGACGCCCGCGCCGACCGCCGCTCCGGTCGCGGCCCTGCCCGCGGTCGGGGAGTGCGCCGACGGCTCGAAGGGGGATTGCCTGCCGGTCGGCATGCACGACATCTACTTCGATCCGGACACGCTCACCGGGCCGTCCGGCACGAAGACCGAGATCGACCTCGTCAACCAGGGCGCGATCATCCACAACTTCTCGATCGACGCCCACGGCAACGACGGCCTCGCCAATCTCGGCGTTTCCGTGGATCTGCAACCGGGCGCGTCCGATTCCGTCTCGGTGGACGCCGCACCGGGCGACTACTACTTCTACTGCAACATCCCCGGCCACGAAGCCGCCGGAATGCGCGGTTACCTGACGCTCTCCGAGAACGGCGAACTGAGCGCCACCAGGGCCGCCCAGACCCCGCCGATGCGCTAACCGCCGCATTTGCGACGAACGAACCGGCTCAGTTCGCGGGCAGAGACGAAGCCGCCGCGGCCATTTGGCCGCGGCGGCTTCGTTTGCGGTGGTGAATCGGGAACCAGGCAGCGCCGGTCAGCCATCCCACGAATCGTCGTCCCAGGAGTCGTCATCCCAACCGGAGGTGTTCCAGCCCGGGTTGTCCCACGAATCGTCGTCCCAACTGTCGTCCCAGCCGCCGACCTGCCAGGTCGTGTTGCCGTTTTGCCAGCCGTCGTCCCAGCTATCATCTGCCCCGGCCGGCGCCGCCGTGGCCGCGCCGAGCGTCACCGCCAGCGCCAGCGCGGCGACCACCGGCAGCCGTCCCGCGGCAACCTTCTTCGTACCCAAATCGTTGATGGCGTCCATGAAACCCCTCCTCCTCGCTCCGACGGCCGCTCCCGGCGCGTCGATCGACCGGATCGACCATGCATCCATGGTCCGCTCCGGCAGTGAGGAGTCGGTGAGACGATCGTGAGAGACCTCTCATCCGGAACTGGCGGGATCGGGCCGCCTGCCGCCTGCGAAGATCGGCCCCATCGGTACGGATGCTGCCGGAAAGCAGAAACAAGTTTCGGGACCGTCACCTCCGTCATCCCGAGCCTGTCGAGGGATCTCGTTTCGCCTGGAATGGGGCTGACGACGAGATCCCTCGACAGGCTCGGGATGACAGGTGGGTTGGTGGCGCCGGGGTTCGGGCGCGCATCCCGATGCGCCGCGGACTCTCTACATCAGCAGACCTGGCGTTGGCCGCTTCCGAAGTCTGGGGCGGCGTCTTCGCGACCGCAGAACAACCGGCTACCGGGTCCTGACGGCCCGCTCCGCCGCCGACGCGTGGGCGGCCTGTTCGAGGTCGTCCTCCAGCGGCGGCAGCGCCACCGCGCCATAACGGCGGGACAGCGCCTTTTCCAGCAGCCAGTCGGCGAACCGCGGGTTCTTCGGCAGCAACGCGCCGTGCAGGTAGCATCCGACCGCGTGCCGGTACATCGCGCCTTCGGTGCCGTCCTTGCCGTTGTTGCCGCGGCCGACGCGCACCGTGCCCAGCGGCTTTGCGGTCGGCCCGAGGTGCGTCAGCCCGCTGTGGTTCTCGAAGCCGACCAGCGGCCCGAACTCCGTATCGACCACCACGTTGCCGATGAACCGCTCCGACCCTGCCACCGACACGACGTCGAACAACCCGATGCCGGGCAGCGGTTCGGCGTCGTGCGGGCGGTACTCGTGCCCCAGCAACTGGTACCCGCCGCAGACCGAGAGCAGGGCGGCGCCATCCTCGACCGCCGCCTTGATCGCATCGCCCTTCGTGCCCTGCAGATCGCGGGAAACGGCCGCCTGTTCCTGGTCCTGCCCCCCGCCGAAGAAGAACAGGTCGGCTTCCTCCGGGATCGGGTCGCCGATGCCGACATCCCGGATCTCGGCCTCGATGCCGCGCCAGCGTGCCCGCTGGGCGAGCGCCAGCACGTTGCCCCGGTCGCCGTAGATGTTCATCGAGCCGCCGTAGAGCCAGGCGATCGTCAGCCGCATCCGGGGCGCTCCTTGGGAAAAGCGGGCAGGGGAGCCGTCGTCACGGATCGCCCCTATTGCCGCCAGAACGATTCGACCGCGCCGCGCCGCGCCAGTTCCTCGCGCAGGCCGAGCATCGCCGTATAGGTCGGCAGTACGTATCCTGTCGCGCCGGACGGCAGCGAGGCGACGAACGCATCCAGCGCCCGCCCGAGGTCGCTTTCCAGCGGCCGGATGCGTTCTCCCGGCACGCCAGCGTACTTGAGCCGGTTCGCCATGTCCGGCCCGCGCAGCCCGGTCGTGGCGAGCGGCGCGTTGCCCGCCGCCAGCAACTCGAAATCGACATCCCATAGCCACGACACGTCGCGGCCGTCCGCGAACAGGTCGTTGATCGCGATCAGGGTCGGCGTTTCCAGCCCGCCCGTGGCCGCCGTCAGCATCCGCAGCGTCTCGTTGAAGCCGACCGGGTTCTTCACCAGCGCCATCACCAGCGTGCGCCCGTCGAGCGTCACCCGCTCGATCCGGCCGAACGCGGAGCGGAACGCCGCCAGCGCGCCGATCACCGCATCATCGGGGATGCCAAATGCGCTCGCCGCCGCGACCGCCGCGACCGCGTTGTAGGCGTTGTACAGCCCCGGCACGCCCAGCGTGACCGGAAGGGATCGCGCGCCCGCCTCGCCCCGGATCTCCACCGTCGCGCTCAGGCCGTCGATGCCGTCGAGGTGGATGGTCCGCCCGGCCACGTCGAGCATCGGGCGCGCGTTGCCGCACCCCGGGCAGCGCCACGCGCCGAGGTGGGCGCTGTAGAGCGCGTCGTAGGCGAGGTCGTGCCCGCACCGGCGGCAGGTCGCGGAATCGGCGGCGTGCGGCAGCCCCGCCAGCAGGTAGCCAGATTCCGGGTCGTCCATGCCGAAGCAGACGCGGCGGGCGTGCAGCCCCTCGGTGATCGCCGCCAGCGTGGGATCGTCGGCGTTGACGACCACCGTCGTCTCCGGCCCCAGCCGCTCCAGCGCCGGCCGCCACTTCGCAGCCACCGCGTTCAGTTCGCCGTACCGGTCGAGCTGGTCGCGGAACAGGTTGTTCAGCAGCAGTACCCGCGGCCGCACCTGACGCAGGATCTCCGGCAGCGCGGCCTCGTCGCTCTCGATCACCCCGGCGTCGGCCCGCGGGTCGCCGCCGAGCGAAGCGCGCCCGGCCAGCGCCGACGCCACGCCGCGCACGAGGTTGGAGCCGGACCGGTTGTGGGCCACCCGCCGCCCGGCCGCTTCCAGCACGTCGGCGATCATCCGCGAGGTGGTCGTCTTGCCGTTGGTGCCGGCCACGACGATCGAGCCTTCGGGCAGGCGGGCCGCGATCTTGCCGAGCAGGTTCGGGTCGATGCGGTCGGCGATCAGCCCGGGCGCGGCCGTGCCGCCGCCGCGCCCGAGCCGCCGGATGACGCCGCCCGATGCCTTCGCCGCCACGAGGGCCGCGACCAGTCGGGGATCGGGTCGGGCATCCGGTTTCGTGCTAGCTGCCATCGGTCAGCACCACCGTCACCACCTGCAGCGTTTCGTAGTTGACCAGCGGGATGACCTCCACCGTCTGGGTGTCCGCTTGCGGGTCGCGGGTCGCCTTTTCGGCATCCACCCGGCCGACGATCAGGCCGCCCGGCACCCGCGCCGTGCGCAGTTCCGCGCTGTCGTTGGTCAGCACCAGTTCGCCCGGCTCGAACTTCGCGTCGCGGTCGAGGTGGCGCATCTCCAGCCAGCCGCCGCGCCGCGACAGTCCGTACACGACGCCGTCGGCGCCGCCGTCGAGCCGCGCGCCGACCGTCTGGGTGGCATCGACGACCAGCATCACCTTGGCCGAGCGCTCCGAGACCTCGGTCACTTGCCCGATGTAGTTCGGCCCCTGCGCGACGACGGCCATGCCGACCTCGACGCCGTCGCGGGAACCCTTGTTGACCGTCAGGAAGAGTTGCTGCCCGGTCGGGTCGGAGCCGACCACGCGCGCCTGCAGCATCTTCCAGCTCGGCCGGTCTTCCTGCAGTTTGGCCTGCAACCGGAGTTGGTCGATCTCGCGGGCGTTGGCGCGGAGTTGGGCGTTCTCGGCGGCCATCCGGTCGCGGTCGGCCTTGACCGCCGCCAGTTCGCGCGCCAAGTCGGATTCGCTGCCCTCGCCGATGGAGCCTACGGTGCGGGCGACCGGTGCGATGACGGCTTCCAGCGCCGACTTCACCGGTTCGAGCGCCCGCCGGTTGTCCAGTTGGATGAAGGTCAGGCTGGTCACCACGAAGAGCACCACCAGCGTGATGGTCTGCCGGGTGCTCAGGGTGGTCACGACGCATCCTCGACCGCGAAGCGGGCCGCGACGACGACCGCGCGCGAGCGCGAGTCAGGGCAGCCCCGTCCGGGTCGGCAAGGATAGCATGCGCCATCCCGCCGCCCGCCCGCGCAGGCTCCTACGAGGAGGACACCTGCTGCCGCCGGATCTCCGAGCCGGAGGCCAGCGCCCGCTGGTACAAGTGCAGCGCCTCGGCCACCCGGCCCGTGCCGCGCGCGACGCAGGTCAGCGGGTCGTCCGCCCGGTAGACCGGCATCCGCAATTCGGACTGGAGCCGCCGGTCCAGCCCGTGCAGCAGCGCGCCGCCGCCGGCCAGCGTGATGCCCTGCTCCATGATGTCGGCCACCAGTTCTGGCGGCGTCTCCTCGATCGATGTCTTCACCAGTTCGACGATGGTGTTCATCGGCTGCGAGATCGCGTCCCGCAACTCGACCGACGACACCTCGACCGATTTCGGGAGCCCGGTCAGCAGGTCGCGCCCGCGCAGCATGACGCGGATCTCTTCTTCCAAAGGGTAGGCCGAGCCGGCGGCGATCTTGGCGTTCTCGGCCGTCCGCTCGCCGATGACGAGGTTGTGGTCGCGCCGGGCGTACTGGATGATCGCGTCGTCGATCTCGTCGCCCGCCACCCGGATCGAGTGGTTGACGACGACGCCGCCGAGCGAGATGACCGCGACTTCGGTGGTGCCGCCGCCGATGTCCACGATCATGCTGCCGACCGGCTCGTTGATCGGCAACCCCGCGCCGATCGCGGCCGCCATCGGTTCCTCGATCGTGTAGGCCTCGCGCGCGCCCGCCGAAAGGGCCGCATCCTTGGCGGCGCGCTTCTCGACCTCGGTCACGCCGGACGGGATACCGATCACCACCCGCGGGTGCGGCGCCATCAGGCGCTGCATGTGCACCTTGCGGATGAAGTAGTGGAGCATCATCTCCACGGTGTCGAAGTCGGCGATGACGCCGTCCTTCAGCGGGCGGACGGCGATGATGCTCTCGGGCGTCTTCCCCACCATCGCCTTCGCTTCGGCGCCCACGCCGAAGGCCCGCCGGGTGCGGGTGTCGATCGCCACGACGCTGGGCTCGGAGATGACGATCCCCTTGCCGCGGACGTAGACGAGCGTGTTGGCGGTGCCAAGGTCGATGCCGAGGTCTCGACTGAAGAACCCGAAGAGCGCGGACAGGGGTCGGATCACGCCGGTGGACCTCCGGAGGGCGCCGTGGCCGGCGGCACGTCCGGAGAAGCGCCCCGCCGCGGCGGAGGCGGTTCAACCGGTGCTTGGGGGGGCCGATCCCGGCAATCGCGCGGGAGTATAGAGCATGAACGGCCTGCAATCCCATTGACCGGCCGCGAGCGTCCGGACTATACTTGCGCTCCGGGGCAGCAGAAATGCCGCCTCGCGTCGTGCGCCGCGATTGCGGGATCTCTAGAAGGTCCGTCGCGCCGCATCCGGTCTCGTAAAGGGAGTCTCGTTGGACGCTGGCAGTAGTCCCAGTCACCAACAACCGATGCTTCCGGCGTCGGCCGGACTCCCGGGTTCCCGCTTCTAGCAATCGGGCTCCCGCCAGAGTCCCGGCACGTGCCGGGGCCAATCCTGCCTCGATCGGCAGGAGGAGGCGGAGAACCGATGCAGCAGCAGTCCGTCCGCTACTACATCAAGACCTCCGGCGAGCAGCCCACCGTACGCACGGTGCCGGTTGCCGTTCCGCATTGTGCCGCGCCCGCGAATCCGCGTCCGGCTGCCGCTCTCGGCGCGTCGGCGGTGCAGGTCGAGCGACCGAAGGCCTCCGGCGTCGCCCGCATCCGCGAGGCGATCCGCCGCGGCGCGCGGCATCAGCAGGACCATCAGGCCTGATCGCCGGACGCTCCATTCGACAAGCGCCGTTCGCCCGCCCGCCGGAGAAACCGGCGGGCGGGCGTCGTTATTCCGCCAGCAAATCCCGTGGTATCGCTCGTGCATCCCCGACCGGCGTTGGCTCGAACGACGGCCCGACGGCACGAGGACAGGGAGGCAGCGGATGGACGATCGGATGGTCGGGACCGTGGGCAAGGCGCTCGCCGAGGTGCTGCCCGGCGACCGCGTGTTCGCCACCGACGGCGAGGCCGGTACGGTGCACGAAGTGATCGCCGGCGACGACGGCCGCCCGGCCTCCATCGTCGTGGCCTGCACCGACGGGCAATCGGTCGAGGTGCCGCTGACGACCGTCACCTCCGCCGCCGGCGGCGAGGTGCGGCTGGCGATTTCGCGGCAGGCCCTCCACGACGGCATGACCTCGCCGCAGGGGTACGACATCACCCGCCTCTCGGTGCACGAGGAGGTCATCGATGCGACGACCGCGCCGGTCCAGCGCGGCACCGTGCGCATCGTGCGGCGGGTCGAGACCGTTCCGGTTTCGGAAGAGGTCCAGACCTGGCAGGAAATCGTCGATGTCGAGCGGGTGCCCGTCAACCGCGAGGTTGATGCCGCGCCGGAACCGTGGATGGACGGCGATACCATCGTCATCCCGGTCGTGGAAGAGGTCGTCGTCACCGAAACCCGGCTGGTCCTGCGCGAGGAGGTGCGCGTCAAGCGCCGCCGCGTCGCCGAACCCGTCACGGTCGAAGCCGATGTCCGCCGCGAGCACGTCGAGGTGATCCAGGAACCCCTCGCTGCCGACGAACCCCTGCGCGAAGGCGGCGCGGTGTAGCGTCCCTCAACCATCACCCTCCGTCATCCTGAGCCGCCCGTGTCGTTGCCCGGGACCGCTCACGCCTTCATCCCGAGCCTGTCGCGGGATCTCGTCGTCGTAGCACCCAACGCCCAGTACGTCGAGCGTTTCCGGGATGCCGCCACCGGGGACCGCCATGGGCGACAATGCCCGCCGGAATCCGGAGAGGGGAGGAGGACACCGGTGGGCGATCCGCGGATGGACAAGTGGGCGCAGGTCCTCGTGCGATACAGCACGAAGGTGCAGCCGGGCCAGGTCGTCGCGATCACCGGCGGCGCCGCTGGCGAACCGCTGCTGCGGGCGGTCTACCGCGAAGTGCTGGCGGCGGGCGGCAAACCCGTCCTGCTGCCGTCCCTATCAGGCGTGCAGGCCGACCTGCTGGCGCTCGGCAACGACGAGCAACTCGCCTTCATCTCGCCGGTGGACCACTTCGCCCGCGAGCAGGCCGACGCGCTGATCAACGTGCTGGCCGATACCAACACCCGCGCCCTCTCGCAGATCGACCCCGCCCGCCAGCGCGTCGTCCAGATCGCCCGCGCCCCGCTGCTCAAGGCGACTATGGAGCGCGACGCCGCCGGAGTATTCAACTGGGTGCTGACGATGTACCCGACCGAGGCTTACGCGATGGACGCCGAACTGGCGACCGACGCCTTCGCTGACTTCGTGATGAAGGCCTGCAAACTCGACGAGGACGACCCGGCCGCCGCCTGGCAAGCGCAGTCCGCCGAGCAGGCCCGGCTGATCCGCTGGCTGGACGGCAAGTCCAACATCCGGCTGCGCGGGCGCGACACCGACCTCTCGGTCTCCGTCGCCGGCCGCACCTGGATCAACGCTGACGGTTCCCACAACTTTCCCGACGGCGAGATTTTCACCGGGCCGGTCGAAAACGCCGTGGAAGGCCACGTCCGCTTCTCGTTCCCGGTGGTGACGCAGGGTCGGGAGATCCATGACGTGCGGCTGCGCTTCGAGGGCGGCAAGGTCGTCGATGCCACCGCGGCCCGCAACGAGGCGTTCCTGATCGATACCCTCGATACAGACGAAGGCGCGCGCCGGCTCGGCGAGTTCGCCTTCGGGACGAACTTCGGCATCCAGCGCTTCTCGAAGAACATCCTCTTCGACGAGAAGATCGGCGGCACCGTCCACATGGCCGTCGGCGCGGGCTACCCGGAAACCGGCAGCACCAACACCAGCGCCGTCCACTGGGACCTCATCTGCGACCTGCGCGAGGGCGGCGAAGTGGATGTCGATGGCGAGCCGTTCCTGCGCGACGGCCGCTTCGTGGTGTAGGCGGGCCGCATGCCGATGGCCGCATCCACCGTGCAAATCCGTCCGCGTTCGCCGCAGGGCTCGCCCGTATGACCGGTCCCATCGAACAACCGCGCCATCCAATCGACGCTGGCAGGCGGCACGAATCCGGTTCGGCGGCCGGTTCGGCGCCCGCCAGCGCGACCGATGCTCGCCGGTGGACCTGGCGCGGCCTGTGGCGAAACGGCGGCCTCGGCGCCGTGCTGGTCGTCTTCGCCTCGCTCTGGCTGCTCGTCGCGCTCTGGATGATTTCCAGCGGCGCGCCGAGTTCGGGCGGGACGCCGCCGGAGATCGTCATCATCGATCCCGCGCAAGGTTGATGGGACAGGGACGAACCACGGCCTCACGGCGGCGTTGGGTGAACCGACGAAACGAGCAGGGCCGGGGCATTTGCCCCGGCCCTGCTCTTCGTTGCGGATGATTCCTGAACCTACAGGTCCAGCCGGGTCACCGCGCCCTCGTTCGCCTGCGTGACCAGCGCGCGGTACTTCGCCATCACGCCGCGGTGGTAGACCGAGGTCGGCGGCGTCCACGTCGCCATCCGGGCCGCGATCTCCTCGTTCGACAATGCGACGTTCAGCGTCCGCTTGTCGGTGTCGATCTCGATGATGTCGCCCTCGCGGACCGCCGCCAGCGGGCCGCCGACCGCGGCTTCCGGCGCGACGTGGCCGATCATCAGCCCCTTGGTCGCCCCGGAGAAACGGCCGTCCGTCACCAGCGCGACGGTGTCGCCCAGCCCCTGCCCGACGATCGCCGCGGTGATGCCGAGCATCTCCTGCATGCCGGGGCCGCCGACCGGGCCTTCGTAGCGGATGACCACCACGTCGCCCTCGACGATCTGCCGGTGCAGTACCGCTTCGTGCGCGGCATGCTCCGAGTCGAAAACGCGGGCCGGTCCGCGGTGGATCGGGCGCTCGTAGCCGAACAGCTTCACCACCGCGCCGTCCGGGGCGATGTTGCCCTTCAGGATGTGGATGCCGCCGGTCTCCTTGATCGGGTCGCCGAGCTGGCGCACGACATCCTGCCCCGGCGTCTCGACCGATTGCTCGGCCTCCTCGGCGAAGGTGCGCCCGGTCACGGTCATGATGTTGCCGGACACCAGCCTGGCGTCCACCAGCCGCTTGGCGACGATCGCGGTGCCGCCCGCCTTGTCGAGGTCGGCGGCGGCGTAGCGGCCGCCCGGCATCATGTCGCAGTAAAGCGGGGTGCGGCGGGAGATCTCGTCGAAGTCGTCGATGTCCAGCGGGATGTTGGCTTCGCGGGCGAGCGCCAGCAGGTGCAGCACCGCGTTGGTGGAGCCGCCGGAGGTCGCCACGCCGGCGATGGCGTGCTCGAACGCGTCGCGGGTCATCAGGTCGAGCGGGCGGGTGCCGCGCCGAAGGACGTCCATGATCAGTTCGCCGGCGCGGCGACCGACGTCTTCCTTGCGCGGATCGACCGCCGGAGGCGACGCCGAGCCCATCGGCGACAGGCCCATGAACTCCATCGCCATCGCCATCGTGTTGGCGGTGTACTGGCCGCCGCAGGCGCCCGCGCCCGGGCAGGCGACGTCTTCCATCGCCTTCAGGTCTTCGTCGCTCAACTTGCCGGCAGCGTTGGCGCCGATCGCCTCATACATCGAGCGGACGGTGACTTCCTTCCCGTTGTACTCGCCCGGCAGGATCGAGCCGGAGTAGACGAGCACGGTCGGGATGTTGAGCCGGGCGGCCGCGATCGACAGGCCCGGGAAGGTCTTGTCGCACGCGCCGATGCAGACCATCGCGTCGAACATGTGGCCGCGCGCGACCAGTTCGACCGAGTCGGCGATGATCTCGCGCGAGATGAGCGAGGTCTTCATCCCCTCGGTGCCCATCGTCACGCCGTCGGAGATCGAGATCGTGTTCAACTCCTGCGGCGTGCCGCCGGCGGCGCGGATGCCCTCCTTGACCGCCTTGGCGATGGCGCGCTGGTTGATGTTGCACGGCATCGTCTCGATCCAGCAGTGGGCGACGCCGATGATGGGCTTCTTGAGGTCCTCGTCGGAGAACCCGATGCCCTTCAGCATCGCCCGCGCGCCGGCGCGGTCGTTGCCGTCGAGGATGACGCGGCTCTTGTGCCGCGTATCGAACCCGCCGGCGGTTCCGGTCGCCGCGTTGGCGCGGTCGGTGGTGGTGCTCACGGTGGTGTCGTCCTCCGTCGCTGTGGCGGCCCGCCCGCGCCCGTGCGGACGGCCAGGGCCGCGCCGATGGATCCATCGTCGGCGCATTCGGTGTGGGTATTTCGGCAGTTTCCCGTTATCCGTCGTACCGCGCAAGCCGTGATTCGCCCGACAGCGCTAGGTCCCGGCCCGCCTGCCCGACCCGTTCAGGTCCAGCGGTCCGAGCGGCGACTCCCCGGCGCGGTCGCGGGCGTGCTGGGCGGCGATCGCGCCCGGCGCGTTCAGCCCGAGTCCCAGCGCCTGCATCGCCCGCGAGCGCAGCAGTTCTGCCTGCTGGGATTCCGGCGCCAGCGCGGTCGGGTCGTCCACGTCGTCGCGAAAGCGGGCGATCAGGCGCTGCTCGGTCGCCGCCTGCGCGGCGTCGCCGACCGCCTTCACCTCATCGACCTTGGCGTCGATCGACGCCCGCAGGTCGTCGCCGCGCTGCGCCGCGACCAGTTTCGCGATCCCCGCCCCGATCAGGAAGCCGACGATGCCGCCGCCGCCCAACGAAAGGATCCGCTTGCCCGCGCCCATCGTCGCCTCCGGTTCACGCGCCGCGCGTGCGCCCGAACAGCCGCCCGAGCAGCACCAGCACCAGCGCGAACGCCGCGCCGAACGCCGCCGCGCCCTGCGTGCTGACGAGGGCGCGGATGCCGTCGCCATCCCCGACCAACACCTTCGAGCGCTCGTCGGCGTGGACCGTGTTGGCCTTGACGAAGACGGCGGCCGAACTGGCCAGCCGGACTTCATCGGCGACCACCGAAACGGCCGAACTCTGCTGGAGCACCGCCGAGCCGCCCTGCAGGGAGAGCACGCCGGACTGGTCGATCTGGGCCGACTTCGCGTCCACCGTGCGGACGCCCGAGTTGGCGATGCTGACCCGGTCGGCGGTCACCCGCTCCGCGCCGGCCCGCTCCATCGTCACCGATTCCGCTTGCACCGTCCGGGCGTCGGAACGCAGCAGTTCGGCGGTCGGCGTCGGCGTCTTGCTGGCGTTGGTCTTGAGAATCGCCTCCGGCAGCTTCGTGTCGGAGAGGTCGTCGTTCTCGAACGACGTGTCGATGCCGAAGATCGTGTTCGTCGTGTCGCTCACCGTTGCTGCTCCCGCCTGCGGGGCGTGGGCGCCGCCGCTGCCAATGCCCTGGACGGCGAGTGTAGCAGCCCGCCCGCGCAACCTCGTCGTTCGCGGGTCGCCGTCGGTCGCCCTCAGTCGCGGGAGAACCGCACCAGCAGCACCGTCAGCACGAGGATCGCCGCCAGCAGCAGGAACGACCCGGCCGCGGCCCGGCCCATCTCCAGCGTCGTGAAGGCCGCTTTCCAGATGGAATAGGAGATCGTCTCGGTCGCGCTGCCCGGCCCGCCGCGGGTGAGGACATAGATGAGGTCGTACGTCTTCATCGCCGCGATCAGCCGGATCAGCACCGCGACCAGCAGCACCGGCGCCAGCAGCGGCAGCGTCACCGTCCGGAACACCTGCCAACGGGACGCGCCGTCTACCTGCGCCGCCTCGATCGGGTCGCGGGGCAACGCGGTCAACCCGGCGAGGATGACGACGATCATCAGCGACGTTTCGTGCCAGACATCGACGCCGACCACCGTCGGCATCGCGGTCGCCTGCCCGGCCAGCCATTCCTGCGGTTGCAGCCCGATCCCGGTCAGCAACCAGTTCACCGCGCCGAGGTCCGGGTGCAGCAGCAGCCGCCAGATTAGGCCGACCGCCACCGGGCTCACCAGCAACGGGATCAACAGGATTGCCAGGTAGACGTTGCGGAACCGCAACCCCTGCTGGTTGAGCAGCAGCGACAGCCCCAGCGCGACCACCAGTTCGATCGCGACCGCCGAGACACTGTAGACGAGGGTGTTCCGCGCCGCGACCGCGAACAGGTCGTCGCCAATCGTCCGCGCGAAATTCTGCAGCCCGACGAACGCGCCGATGCCGCCCTCGGTCAGGTCGTAGTCGTGGACAGCCACCCACGCCGCGAATGCCAGCGGGAACGCGATGACGATGGCCATGACCAGCAGCGTGGGCACGGTCATCGACCAGCCGAAGCGCGCCTCGCCGCGGTCGCCTGTCGCGGGCGCGGTTTTCCGGCGCGAAGAGTTCGCCGGTCGCGCGCCCTGGGTTGCGAGGGGTTCGGTCGCCATGCGGAGGGTATCCCGTCAGCGTTACGCGGAATGGGGTGGTTCCGGCCGGGGCGGCGAACCGCCCCGGCCGGAACCGGAACCTACAGCAGTTCCTGCAACTCGTTGGCCGCCGCGGTCATCGCGTCCTCGGGGGACGCGCCGCCGGAGACCGCGTCGCTCAGGTGCCGCCCCATGATCTCGACCAACTGCGCCTGCTTCGTCACCGCCGGCAACCCCTTGCCGGAGGCGATCATCGCCTGCGCCTCGGTCATCCACGGGTACTTCTCGATGAACGCCGCGTCCTCGTAGGGCGCGGACTGGGCAGGCACGCCGCCGGCCATCGCCCGCCGCAGCGCGATGTCGGGCGATTCGACCCACTTGATGAACTCCCAGCCCGCGTCCGGGTTCGGGGAGCTGACCGGCAGGCCCCAGCTCCAGGTGCCGGTCAGGCCCTGTCCGCCCGGCATCACCGTCATCGCGTTCTTGCCCTGGACCAGGCTGGCCTCGTCGTCGGCGGCGTTGAGCATGAACATGTAGGAGATCATGCTGAACGCCCGGCCCTGGGTGTAGGTCGCCATCGTGTCGTTGAGGTCGGCCCCGGCCGCGCCCGGCTGGGCGGCGTTGTTCACGCAGTCGGCGTAGAGCGTGGCGGCCTTGACGCCGATCTCGTTGTTGACCGCCGGCGCGGTCAGGTCCGCGTTGTAGTAGTCGCCGCCGAGCCCGTAAAGGAAGTTCGAGAACTCCATTACGATCGGATCGACCTGCTGGGCCTGCATCGCCGCGCCGTAGACGTCGCGGTCGAGCGCGGAAACGGCCTTCGCCATCGCCACGTAGTCCTCGACCGACTCCGGCAGCGCCAGCGCGGTCCCGTTCGCCTCCTCGTAGGCGGCGGCGAACTCGGGGTCCTCCAGCAGGTCCTTCCGGTAGATCAGGCCCATCGGGTAGGGGTACATCGGGATGTAGTAGGTCGTGCCGTCCACTTTCGAGGAGATCTCGAGCGTGGCCGGGATGTAGCGGGCGAGGTCCACCGCGCCGCCGGAGTTGGCGATCCGCTCGTCGAGCGACTCCATCCAGCCGGAGCGGGCGAACTCGTTGACCCAGTAGAAATCGACCTCCAGCACGTCGTAGGAGCCGTTGCCCGGGCCGGCGGCCAACTGCGGCACCAGCTTCTCGCGCATGACGCCGTAGGAGACCTTTTCGAAGTTGACCGTGATGCCGGTCTTCTCCGTGAACTCCGGCAGCATGTCCTCGATCGCGGTCGTCTCGGTCAGGTCCTCCATCAGGAGGTTGAGGGTCGTGCCCTCGTAGTCGCGCGAGAGTTCGATCTCCTGCGCGAACGCCCGCCCGCGCCCGCCCAACCCGAGCGCCAGCCCGGCCGCCGCGCTGGCCTGCACCAGCCGCCGGCGGGAAAGCGCCGCCCGCATCGCGTTGATGGTCCGCTCGTTCGCCGTGGACGACATTGCCTCGCTCCTCCGGGCCAACGGCGGCCCGCGCATCGCGGGGCGGCCGATCCGCCCCAACCGGAACCGAAGGCGGGCGGCGCGTGCCGCCCGCCGGAGCCTATTTGACCGCGCCGAAGGTCAGACCGCGCACGAGGTACTTCTGGATCACCCAGGTGAGGGCGACGATCGGCGTCATCATCGCCACCGTGGCCGCGCAGATCGCGCCGATCTGGTTGCCTTGCGAACTCATCAGCCCGGCCAGCGCCACCGGCAGCGTCTTCGACTCCCGCCCGGTCAGCACCAGCGCGAACAGGAACTCGTTCCACGACAGCACGAAGGCGAACACCCCGGCCGCTAGCAACCCCGGCAGCGCCAGCGGCAGGACGACCTGCCGGAACGCCATCCAGCGGTTGCAGCCGTCCACCAGCGCGGCCTCTTCGAGTTCGCGCGGGATGCCCTGGAAGAATCCGATCAGGATCCAGACGACGAACGGCAGGTTGAACGAGAGGTAGACGAAGGCCAGCGCCCAGCCGTTGTCCAGCAGGTGCATCCGCTGTGCCAGCAGGTAGAACGGGATGATGAGCGCCACCGGCGGCAGCATCTGCGTGCCGAGCACCGTGAACGACAGCGGCTGCCCGCCGGTGCGGAACCGGGCGATGGCGTAGGCCGCCAGCGACCCGACCGCGAGGCTGGCCCCGGCCGAGGCGGTCGCGATCCAGAGCGAGTTCCAGAAGAATTTGAGGAACGGTTCCTCGACGAAGATCGACGCGTAGTTGTCCAGCGTCGGCCGGAACAGCAGCGTTGCCGGCTGGTATGCGAGCGCGCGGTTGGCGAACGAGGTCCGCATCGTCCACAGGACGGGCAGCAGGATCGTCAGGCAGGCGGCGATCAGTACGAGGTGGGAGGCGACCCGGGACCAGTCGGTGCGCTTGGGGCGCGCCGCCGCCGCCGGGCGCACGCCGGGTGCAATGGTCGCCAAGTCATCCCTCCAGCGCGGAGCCGGCTCTGGAAACGGTTCCCGTTCGGTCGCCCCGCTAGCCTATGGCCGATGCCGGAACCCTGTCAACGCCGCGAGGCAGCCGCGCCCGACGTGCGCCGCCCGTTCCCCCGCTCGGAGAAGGGGCCGCTAAGATTGCGTCCCATGTCCACCGGATCGACGAAGGGGAGGGAAGCCACGATGGCGCAAACGGGCGTACTCGCGGGCAAGGTGGCGCTGGTGACGGGGGCCGGCGCGGGAATCGGCGAGGCGATCGCGACCGCGCTGGCCGGGGCCGGCGCGAAGGTCGCCGTTTCGGATCTCGATCTCGCCGCCGCCGAGCGGGTGGCATCCCGCCTTCCCGGCGCCGCCGCGATCCGGCTCGACGTGACGTCTGGCGAAAGCGCGCGGGAGGCGGTCGCGGCGGCCGAGGCGGCGCTCGGCCCGCTGGACATCCTCTGCAACAACGCGGGCGTCTCGACGATGAACCGGATCGTGGACCTCACCGAAAAGGAGTGGGACTTCAACTTCGACGTCAACGCCAAGGGCGTCTTCCTCGTCACCCAGGCCGCCGCTCCGGGCATGATCGCCCGCAATTCCGGCTGCATCGTCAACACCGCCTCGATGGCCGGCAAGAAGGCCGTCCCGTTGCTGGCGCACTACGCGGCGTCGAAGTGGGCCTGCATCGGCTTCACCAAGTCGGCAGCGCGCGAGTTCGGGCCGCACAACATCCGCGTCAACTGCGTCTGCCCCGGCTACGTCCGCACCTCGATGCAGGAGCGGGAGCTGGAGTGGGAAGCCGAACTGCGCGGCATGACGGCGCAGGCCGTCGCCGACGAGTACATCTCGCTTACCCCGCTCGGCCGCATGCAGACCCCGGAGGATGTCGCCAAGGTCGTCCTCTGGCTCTGCACCCCCGGCGCGGAGTTCGTCACCGGCGCGGCCATCGACGTCACCGGCGGCGCGAACCTGACGTAGGGAACGGTTCGAAGCGTTCCCTACGTCGTCATCCCGAGCCTGTCGAGGGATCTCGTCCTTCTTTCCCGACGGGGTCACGGCGAGATCCCTCGAC
>JAFAEX010000170.1 GCA_023423795.1 Chloroflexota bacterium
CAACCGCCGTCGGCCCTGTCCCGCTGTAGGGGCGCGATTCATCGCGCCCGCCGGCATCGCGCCCGCCACCATCGAGCAAACACATGGTTCTCGCGACCGCGTATCGCGACAGGCGCCCGCTCACGCCTCCACCCCCAACCGCTCGGCTTCGGCCAGCAACTCGGCCCAGGTGCTCGCGGCGACCGGGATGCCCTCGACCTCGCGGCGCGCCCGCGTACGCAGTTCCGGTTCGCCGGGCAGCAGCACCTCGTCGCAGTCCGCGCCGGGCGGGCAACCGGTGACGGCGTCGCACTGGAGACCGACCTGGCGCAGGAACTCCTCCGGGTCGGAGAAGGGCGCGACGTCGATGGCGAGCACGAACGGCCCGTTGACACCGCGCGGCCCGTCGTAGGCCGACGGGTCCATCCCGGCCAGCCCGCGCCCGACGATCTGCGCCAGCAGGCCGAAGCCGCTGCCCTTGTGGCCGCCGAAGGCCAGCAGCGCCCCGCCGTCGTAGAAGGCGTTCGGGTCGGTGGCCGGGCGGCCGTCGAGATCCACCACGGCGCCGGCGGGGATGCCCGCGCCCTTCGCCCGCGCAACTCGTAACTTGCCCTCGGCGATGGCGGCGGTCGCCACGTCCAGGCAGACGGGCGGTTTGCCGTCGCCGCGCGGCGCCGCCCAGGCGATGGGGTTGGTGCCCAGCACCCGGCCCCGCCCGCCGAACGGCGCGACCGCCGGGGCGGCGTTGGACATCGCCAGCCCGATCATGCCGCTGGCAGCGATCGCTTCGACGTACGGCGCGACCCGGCCGATGTGGTAACTGCGCCTCACCGCCGCCGCGCCGAGGCCGAACTCCCGCGCCAGCGCGATTGCCTCGTTCGTCGCCAGCCACATCGCTGGCTGGCCCCAGCCGTCGGCGGCGTCGATCACGGCGGTCGCGCCGCGGCGGTGGAGCACGGTTGGCGCGGCATCCGGCACGACGTGGCCGAGGCGGACGCCTTCCAAATAGGTCGAGAGACGCAGCACCCCGTGCGAGTCGTGCCCGACGAGGTTCGCGCCGACCAGCGAGGAGGCCACGAGCGCCGCCGCATCCGGGCCGGTGCCGGCGGCGACCAGCAGCGCGTTCGCCAGCCGCTCCAGCCGTTCGGCGGGGATCACGTGCATGCCGTCGCCAGCGGCCGCCGTGCCCGCGATCGTGTCGGTCACGCCGCTCACCGGGCGGCCCCGACCGGCGCGGGCGCCAACTCGTTGGCCGGGTACACCGGGCGCTGCCCGGAGAGGACGCGCACCACGTCCGTCGCGCCGCGCACGCGCACGTCGGCCGCCGCCTCGGTGGACGCCCAGGCGATGTGCGGGGTGACGATGATCTTCTCCTCGCGCAGCACGGGGTCGTCGGCGGCCGGCGGCTCGGCCGGCAGCACGTCCAGCGCCGCCCCGGCGATCGTGCCGGCGCGGACGGCCGCGACGACGGCGGGCACGTCCACGACCTCGCCGCGGGCGGTGTTGATCAGGTAGGCGGTCGGCTTCATTTGGGCGAGCGCGGCGGCGTCGATGATGCCGCGCGTCTCGTCGGTCAGCGGCACGTGCAGGCTGAGGAAGTCCGATTCGGCCAGCAGCGTCTCGAAATCGACGCGCTCGACGCGCTCGGCGGCGACCTGCGCGTCGGTCAGGTGGGGATCGCAGGCGATGACGCGCAGCCCGAGGCCGGCGCCCTTGCGCGCGGAGGCCTTGCCGATGCGTCCCAGCCCGAGGATGCCGAGCGTCTGCCCCTGCAACCGGCGGATCGGGGCGGCGACGTCGTAGCGCCACGGGCCATCGACGGCCAGTTTGCGGTGCGAGAAGAGTTGCCGCGCCTGCGCCAGCAGCAGCGCCATCGCGTGCGAGGACACCTCGTCGATCGAGTAGTCGGGCACGCTGGTGACCCAGATGCCGAGGTCGGTCGCGGCCGGGATGTCGATGGCGTCCAGCCCGGTGCCGATGCGGCAGACGATGCGGCAGCGCTCCATGCGGCGCAGGGTGTCGACCGAGACGTCCTGCACGGTGACCATCAGGGCGTCGGCGCGGGGCAGCGTTTCCTGCGCCAGCGGATCGTCGAGCGTGGCGGCGGCCACGATCTCGACCCCGGCGGCTTCGAGGATCGGCAGTTCCTCGGCCACGTCCTTGTGCTCGGCGTAGGCGATCAAGACGGTCGGTCGCATCGGGTGTCCTTCCGGGTTGATGGGTGGATGGCTGCGCGTCGCAAGCGTCGTTGCGTTCCGGTGGCGATGCCCGCCCGGGGCTGAAGGCCCGGGCTACGTAAACGACGTCCCTCCGGGACTGAACTCGGGCGCCGCGAATGTGCCCGTCGGGCTCAACCCCGCCCCGGTTTCGTTCCCGTAGCCCGGGCCTTCAGCCCCGGGCGGGCGGCACGGGCACACGCATCCAACCGACAAGGCGCTCACCCCTTCACCGCCCCGGCCGTGATGCCGGCCACGATCCAGCGCTGGAGGACCATGTAGAAGATGACCGGCGGAATCGAGAACAGCAGCCCCGCCGCCAGCACCTGCTCGATCGGCGTGTCGAGCATCGTCTTCATCGAGCCGAGCCCGACGCTGGCGGGGTAGAGGCCGTTGTCGTTGATCATCAACTGGGCGAACAGGTACTCGTTCCAGGCGTAGAAGAAGGCAACCACGCCGACCGCGATCACCCCCGGCACCGCCAGCGGCAGGATGATCTGGAACAGCGCGCGGATCGGCCCCGCGCCGTCCACCGTCGCCGCTTCGCGCAACTCCGGCGGGATGGTGTCGAACATGTTCTTCAGCACCCAGACGCAGATCGGCAGCACGAACGCGGCGTCGATCAGCGCCAGCGCCGGCAGGTTGTTGCGCAGGTCGGCCCCGAGCAGCGGGACGTTGGTGAACATCCGGAAGATGGGGACGACGATCAGCGCCTCCGGCAGCATCTGGGTGATCAGCAGGAAGCCGGCGAACGCGCCCTTGCCCCGCCACGAGCGCAGCACGAGGGTGTACGCGCCGAGGACCGACAGGATCACGCAGACGGCGGTGGCGATCGCCGAGACGATGGCCGAGTTCAGCAGCCATTCGCCGATCGGCTGCTTGGCGAACAGGTCGCGGAACGGTTGGAGGTCGATGCCCTTCGGCCACAGCGGCGGCGGGTAATGCAGGCTGTATTCGGTCGGCTGGATCGCGCTCAGCACCATCCAGTACACCGGGAAGAAGGTGATGCCGACGACGAGGATTACCAGCACGGCGTAGCCGACGCGGCGCAGCAGCGGCAGCGGCCCACCGGACCCCGCCCGGGGCGGCGACGGCGAACAGGACGGTGCAACGGCGCTCATTGGGTGGACATCTCCTGCCGGCGCTGGATCATCAGGAAGAGCAGCGCGATCGAAAGGGCGATCAGGAAGCCGGCCACCCCGAAGGCGCTGGCGTAGGAGAAGTCGTGGAAGCGGAACGCCGTCTGGTAGATGCGGATGACGATCGTTTCGGTCGCTTCCGACGGCCCGCCGCCGGTGAGCAGCCAGATGATGGTGAACTGCTTGAACGAGAAGATCGCCGCCAGCACCGCCAGCAGCAGCAACGTCGGCGAGATCCACGGCAGCGTCACCGCGCGGAACGCCTGCCAGCGCGACGCGCCGTCCACCCGCGCCGCCTCGTGCAATTCCTGCGGGACGCCCTGCAGCGCGGCGAGGATGACGAGGCTGTAGAAAGGAAAGCCCTTCCAGGCGGTGATCAGGATCACCGAGAGCATGGCGAGTTTCGGATCGAAGAGCCAGGTCGGGTTCTGGTGGACCCACGGCAGCAGGTTCGCCAGGACGTTCATCACCCCGAAGTTGGGGTTGAGCATCCAGATGAAGACCATGACCGCCGGCACGTCCGGGAACGCCCAGGGGACGGTCATCATCGCCCGCGCCGCCGTGCGCCCGCGGAACGGGCGGTTCATCACCATCGCCGAGAAGAGGCCGAAGCCGATGGCGATGACGATGACGGCGATCATGTAGACGAGGGTGTTGCCGGTGATCTTCCAGAAATCGCTGTCGGCCAGCAGGCGGCGGTAGTTGTCCAGCCCGGCCCATTCCGGCGGGCGGCCGATCGCCGTCTGGGTGTAGAGGCTGGCGACCAGCCCCTGCCAGATCGGGTAGAGGATGAAGACCGCCTCGTAGGCGAGGATCGGGACGGCCAGCAGGTAGGGCAGCCAGCGCCCGTTGCCGCCGCGTCGCCACGGCAGGCCGCGGGCCGCGGGGAGCGTCCCGGTGGTGGTGGTTGGGCTGGTCGTCGCCACGTCGCGTTGCCTTCGGTCGCTCTCGGGTGTTCGGTGCGTGTCGGTGCTCGCTGAGGAATGGGATTGCCGGATCGCCGCGTGGGTTCGTCGGGATGGGTGATCGTCAGGGCGCGTATTCGGCAAGGCGGACGTTCCGGGAGGCGGGCGCGTTGAATCGCGCCCCTACACCGCCCGGCGCGTCCATCCCCCTGTAGGGGCGCGATTCATCGCGCCCGCCCGTCGCCGGGTGTCCGCATCAAATAGGCAAACGCCATCAACCCCGGGCGCTCGGCGATGGCCACACTATTTTGGCAACCACCATCATCGTGTCGGCGTGGCCGCCGCACCTCCCGGGATCGGGATAGGGTGAGCAAACGGCGCCGTCGCCCGACGAACAGGGCGACGGCGGCGTTTGGGTGCTCGATACGGTTGCCGCCCCGGCGAGGTCCCGAGCTGCGAACTAGCGGTCGCCGAGTTTGCGGAAGAAGTCGCCGGCCTTGTCCTTGAGGTCATCGACCGCGTCGGCGACCTTGCCGCCGATGTCGTCGAGGGCATCGCGGGCGTCGGCGACGGCGGCGTCGGCCTTGGCCGCCACGTCGGCTGTGGCGTCTTCGGCATGGGCGCGGGTGTCGTCGATGGCGGCCTCGGCGTGGCCGTGGGCGTCGGTGACCGCCCCTTCGACGTCGCCGCGGGCGCGGTCGAAGGAGGCTTCGGCGCTGCCCATCGCCGTGGCGGCGTGGCCGCGAACCTCGTCGGCGGCGCCGGAGAGGCGATCCGACGTGCTGCCGGTAAGGTCGCCGAGGGTGGCTTCGGCGTGCCCGCGTGCGTCGTCGAAGGCGGCTTCGGCGTGGCCGCGGGCGTCGGCGACCGCGCCTTCGGCGTCGCCGCGCAGGCGGTCGGCCGACGCGGTCGCGTCGGCCATGGCCGCGTCCGCGTGGCCGCTGGCCGAAGCAACCGCGTCGTCGGCGTGCTCCTTTGCCCGGTCGATCGCGCCCTCGATGCTGTTTCGCGTCGCGTCGTCCATCGCGGTGTCCTTTCCGCCGCCGTTGGCGGTGCGATTGTCCGGCGCCGCCCTCGCGGCTGGGCCACGCATCGTAGCGAATTAGGCGCGTATCCGCTTGCCGGTGTTGCCGCTTCAACCCGCCACGACGATGCGCATGGTCGCGGTTGCGGCCATGACAATGACGGATTGCGGCGCAATGGCGCGATGTGTGCTGCAATTGGGTCCGGCCAACGCCGGGTCCGCGCATCCGCGAAGGAGGAGCCATGCGCCGCATCGCCGATCTCCCGTACTCCGACGTGCCACGCTCGTCGCGCCGCGCGATGCTGCGCGCTGCCGGGGTGATGGCCGGCGTGCTGACCGCGGGCGCCGGTATCGTCCGCCCGGCCCGTGCCCGGCAGGCGACCCCGGCGGCGGCCAGCGGCACGCCGTGCCCGGCGACGACGAGCGAGGAGGCGCGCGCCGTTGCGCTCGCCTACTTCGATTCCTTCAATACCGGGGACGCCGACGCGCTGGCTGCGTTGCTCGCGCCGGAGTACGCCCACCACGGCGCGGTCGTGGCGCAGCAGGACCGGGATCTCCACATCGAGCGCCTGCGGGTCAACCGCGCGGCGTTCCCGGATGGCTCCTACGACGTGCAGGACGTGATCGCCGACGGCGACCTGGTCGCGGTGCGGCACGTCTTCACCGCGACGCTCCAGGGGCCGTACGCCGGGGTCGAACCGGCCGGGCAGCCGGTGGCGGTGCGGGCCGTCCACATCCACCGGGTCGCCTGCGGGCAGATCGTGGAGACGTGGAACTCCGGCGACGGACTGGGGCTCTTGCGCCAGGTCGGGGCGCTGCCGCCGGCCGGGCCGTCGCCGCGGACGCCATTGGGCGAGTCCGGGGCGACCCCGGCGGCGACCCCGAACGGCTCCTGCGCCCCGATGACGACCGAGGAGACCGCCGCGATCGCCCGCCGCTGGACAGAAGAGGCGTGGGACACGCACGACCCGGCCGTGCTGGAGGAGATCGTTTCGCCCGACGCCGTCCACCACGCCGGCCTGTTCGTCGATGAGTACGGCGTCGAGGCCGTCGTCACCGACATGCTGGCGCTGGTAGCGGCCTTCCCGGACGTGCGGTTCACCGCCGACGTGGTGGTGGCCGAAGGCGACCGGGCGGCGGTGCGCTGGACCGGGCGCGGTACCCACGACGGGGAGTTCCAGGGGCTTGCGCCGACCGGGATCGCGGTCGAGTTCACCGGGGTCAACGTCTACCGGATGGCGTGCGGCCAGATCGTCGAGGGGTGGTCGGAGCCGGACTCGCTCGGGTTGCTGCGGCAACTCGGGGTCGTGCCGGCGGCGTAGGGATAGGCCGTTCGGGCGGACGACGCGATGGGCGCGTTCGTCGAGGTCGAGGCAAACACGGAGGAATCGTCACGATGCGCGACGCAAACGAATCCCGTTGCCTGCACCGCCGCACACTCGTCCGGTTCGCCGGGATGGCGGCCGCGGCGACCGCCGCCGGGGTGACCCGGATGGAACCCGCGGCGGCGAGCCAGGCGACGCCGGCAGCCGGGGACGGCGATTGCCCGGCGACGACGCCGGAGGAGAACGCCGCCGTGGTCGAGCGGTACTGGGCGGAGGTGTGGTCCGGCGGCGATACGAGCCTGGACGGATTGTTCGCCGAGGACGAGGTCCACCACTGGGGCGTGGGCGGCCCGACGGTCGGGCATGCCGAGTACCACGAGCGGATGGCGCCGTTCCTGGCGGCGTTCCCCGATTTCGCGATCCGACCAGACCAGATCGTGGCCAACGGCGATTTGGTCGCCAGCAGTTGGACGGCGACCGGGACCCACGAGGGGGAGTGGATGGGCATCCCGGCCACGGGACGGCAAATCGAGTACGCGGGGATGAACATGTTCCGGTTCGAGTGCGGCTTGATCGCCGAGAGTTGGGGATCGGCCGACCATCTCGGGCTGCTGCGCCAGATCGGCGGGTTGCCGGACCCGGCCGCGCCGGAGGGCACGCCGACGGCGTAGGCATCGGCAATCCCCGCGGGTGCGGGGAGCCGAACGGGCCGGTGGCGCCACGCGCCACCGGCCCGTTCGGCCTTGGGGTGAGGTCGATCCCTACCCGTGGGCGGCGGGATCGGAGCGGGCCTCGGATTCCGCGCCGGCGAGGGTGCGCTCGATGATGGCGCGCACGTCCCAGTGCATGAGGTCCATGAACGGCATCAGCAGTTCGCCGATCGCGTTGGGGTCGTCGGTTTCGAGGATGAGGAAACCCGCGCCGCCGCCGACGAGGTCGTAGTAGCCCTTGATGGCGGCTCCCAGCGGCTTGCCGGTCATGAGGCCGAACAGGCGCTTGTCGACGTCGGCCTGGGTGGTGCCCTGGTTCCACGTGTAGGCGCAGTAGTAGAGCATGGCGGACCTCCGTTGGCGGGGACGGCGCGCGGCCGGCGAGAGATTCCGGCGGAGGGTTCTGTACCACAGATCGGGTTCGCGTGCGTGCCACGATGTTGTTGCGGGGTATTGGCTTGGACGTTGCTCCGTGAGGATTTTGCGCGCGACCCGTCGGCCGTGACGGCGGGGCAGGTTCAGCGCGCGCCGCTTGCCTCTCACGCGAGAATAGGCAGGGAAAGATGGCGACGAAACCCGGTTTCCGCAGGGTTATGGGAAAACTGGCCCCGACGTACCCTCGGATGACGACCGGGGACATGCCGAACGAACGCGGGCGGTCGCGGCCCGCGGCGTTGGCCGGGCGGGGAGGAGGCAGGGCGCGGGATCAGGAGTTGGCGATCGGCTCGCAGCCGACGCCGTCGTTGTCGCTGTCGAGGTTGTGCGGGTCGGGTGGGCGGACCGGGAAGTTGCGCTCGGTGGTGACGCTGCAATCGCGGTCGGGCGGCGGCGGCGGGATGCAGACGGTGGGGTAGGACGGGTCGCAGCCGGGACGTTCCGGAGTGGCGTCGCGCGCGGATGTCGCGGGCGCGTCGTCGCGGGTCGCGCCCGGGCCGATCGCCGTGGCCGTGGCCGGCGGCGCGGGCGCGGCCTCGCTGGTGGGCGGGATGGGCG
>JAFAEX010000034.1 GCA_023423795.1 Chloroflexota bacterium
TCATCCCGCCCCCCCGCCGCCGGGCCGGTATCCGGATCAAATAGGCAAACGCCATAAACCCCGCGCTACGAAAACAAAGCCCCTCCGGGGCTGAACACGGGCGGTGGCCGGATCAATCTCGCAACCGCCATCATCGCGCCCGCCACTGGCCCGGTATCCGGATCAAACAGGCAAACGCCATCAACCCCGAGCGGGCGTGGACGGTGGCCGGATTAAATTGGCAACCGTCATCATCCCCGGGCGTACGTGGCTGCCGAATCGCTCTGGCGAGCGCCAATAATTGGGCCTACGCACGGCGGCGAGGTGCTAGGATGCCGGATCGGCACTTTCCACGGTTCGGAGCGAGCATTGGTACGGGATCCGATCGATCTCCGCGCCATCGCCGGACCGTTCCGGTGCTTTCGGCAAGCGGCACGGCACGGCGGCGGTGCGATACCGCCCCATCGGCAAAGAGGAGCGTGAGCCATGACGCGAGACCCGCGAGTGATCCCGTTTCTGCGCGACCTCGAAGCGCGCAAGCTGAACCGGCGACGGTTGCTCCAGGCGAGCGCGGCGACGGCGGCCGCGGTCGCCGCGCCGGTCGCTGCCACGTCGCGCGGGGCGAGGACGGCGGTTGCCCAGTCGGACCCGACCCAACTGGTGGTCGTCGATGACTTGCCGGCGCAGTGGTTCTACCTCGACCCGGCCCGCATCTACGAAGTTAACTCCCAGGTCGGGATGCAGCTCGTCTACGAGTGCCTCTACCACATCCCCGACGCGACGAAGCTGGACGACGTCGTTCCCCTGCTGGCGGAGGATTTCCCGACCTACAGCGAGGACGGCCTCACGGCGACGATCAAGCTGAAGCCGGGCGTCACCTTCCACAACTCGGGCAACGAGGTCACCGCCGATGATTGGGTCTGGAGCTGGAACCGGCTCAAGAACGTGCTCGGCAACCCCAGCTACCTGTTCACCGACTTCTTCGAATCGGTGACGGCGGTCGATCCGCAGACGCTGGAGCTGAAGCTGGTCAGCCCGAACGTCGTCCTGCCCGCCGTCCTCAGCACCACGGTCTTCAGCGTGACCGACAGCACGGTCGGGCAGGAGAACGGCGGCTCGGCCGAAGAGGGCGCGGACGCGACCGACATGCTCACCGACTGGCTCAACCTCGGGCAGTCGATCGGCACCGGCCCGTACATGCTCACGTTCTGGGACCCGAATGGCGAGATCGTCATCGAGAAGAACCCGACCTACTGGGGCGACGAGCCGTCCTTCGAGCGGATCATCTTCCGCAACGTCGCCGGCGCGGCGAGCCAGATGCAGTTGGTCGAACTGGGCGAAGCCGACATCGCCGTGGTGATCGACCCGGACCAGTTCGAGGAGATCGCGAACAACCCCGGACTCCAGATCCTCGAGGGGCCGTCGCTGGCGCTCGACTTCCTGGCGATGCACACCTCGGAGGAGGTCGGCGGCCCGCTTGCCAGCCGGGAGGCCCGGCAGGCGATCGCCCACGCGATCGACTACGACGGGATCATCGACGGGCTCAGCGGCGGGATGGCCGTGCGGCCTGCCGCACCGGTGCCGCTGGGCCTGCTCGGCGCGGAGGAGGTCGAACCCCTCAAGTACGTCACCGACATCGACCGCGCCAACGAGTTGTGGGAAGCGTCGGGCAACGGGCCGACGGAAATCACCTTCACGTACGATGCCAACGGCATCTCCGTGACCGGTGTCAGCACCGACGTGCTGGCCGCCAAGTTCCAGGAGGACGTGGAGCGCATCGAGGGCGTCACCGTTACCCTCAACCCGATGGACGCGGCGCAGCGGTTGACGGACTTCCGCGAGAGCAAGCTGCAGTTCACCTACTCGGGCTGGGCGCCGGACTTCGCCGACGTCCACTCCTACGCCGAGCCGTTCGGGCGGGAGGGCAGCGTCGCCGCCCGGCGCGTGGCGTTCGCCAACGACGAGATCGGGCCGCTGCTGGACCAGGGGATCGTGGAGACGGACCCCGAGAAGCGCCGCGAGATCTATACCCGCATCCAGGAGATCATGGTCGAGGAGGCCGCGTTCATCTCGATCGTGCAGCCGACATACGCGATGCCGGCCACGGTGTCGCTGGTCGGCGCGCAGCCGCACGGTACCTACCTGCTGCAACTGCGCTACGCCTCGAAGGAGGGGTAGGGGAGCGACCGGGCCGGCAACCGAGCGGTTGCCGGCCCGATATTCGCCGCCACGCCACACCGTCATCCCGAGCCTGTCGAGGGATCTCGTCGTCCGTATTACGCAGGTGAAACGAGATCCCTCGACAGGCTCGGGATGACGGGTTGTTTGTCGGGATGGGTCGATCCTCGTTCGCTGGGTGCTTCGTAGCCGGCGGTCAGGCGGCCGTTGCGCCCGCCGGGCCGCGGTGCTTCAGCCAGACGCCCGGGGTTGCTCCTGTGTGCGCGCCGTCGCGGAGGACGGCCGCGCCGTTGACCCAGACATCGCGCACGCCCACCGAGAGTTGGTGCGGATTATCGAACGTCGCGCGGTCGATGATCGTTTCGGGATCGAAGACGACGACGTCGGCGGCCATGCCCGGGCGCAGGATGCCGCGATCCACGAGGCCCAGCCGGTCTGCCACCGACGAGGTCATCTTGCGGATGGCGTCCTCCAGCGGGATCACGCCCTGCTCACGCACGTAGCGGCCGAGGACGCGGGCATACGTGCCGTAGGCGCGGGGATGCTCCGGCCGGACGCCAGTGATGCGCGCTGGGTCGAGGCCGCCGGCGTCGGTCGAGAACTTGATCCACGGCTGGCGCATCTGGAGCGCGAGGTTGTCCTCGCTCATCTCGAAGTAGTAGGTGAAGATGTTCTGCCGCTCCGCCAGCAGCAGGTCCATCGCGGCGTCGATCCAGTCCTTGCCCTGAGCCGCGGCGATTTCGGCCAGCGTCTTGCCGATCAGGCCGGCGTGCTCGGGCCGGAGCAGCCCGACCGGCCGGATGCGCTCCGGCCCGGCGTTCCGCCCGATGTTCTCCCAGTCGTCTTCGCCGCGCTCGATGTCGCGGCGCATGCGGGCGCGGGCATCGGGGTCCGCCAGGTTGTCCCAGAGCCTGCCGTCCGCTTCCGCCCACGGCGGCAGCACCGACGCCAGTCCGGTGCCCGAGGCAACGTAGGGGTACATGTCGGAGGTGACGTCGATGCCGTCGGCGCGCGCCGCCTCGACGCGGGCGATGACTTCGTGCATCAGCGGCCAGTTCGGCTCGCCGGTCACCTTCAGGTGGTAGATCTCGGTGGCGACTCCCGTGCGCCGCGCGATCTCCAGCGTTTCATCCAGCGCCGAGAGGATCGGGGCGTCCTCCGAACGCATGTGGGTGATGTGGACGCCGCGCCATTCGGCTACGACCTCCATGATCGCGGCCAGTTCGTCGGTGTCGGCGTAGCAGCTCGGCGGGTAGATCAGGGCCGTGGCGACGCCGAACGCGCCGTCCTCCATCGCCTCGGCGACCACCCGCCGCATGGTGGCGACCTCCTCGGCGGTCGCCTGCCCGAGTTCGAACCCCTTCGCGTATTCGCGCACGGTGCCGTGGCCGATGAACGAGCCGACGTTGACCGACACGCCGCGCCCTTCGAGGTCGCGCAGCCAGTCGCCGAAGCGCGTCCACTCCCGCGCGATGTCTTTCCACTCGGCGACGAGCGACGGCTCGCTGAAGACGAAACTTTCGCTGAACGGCGAAGCGATCCGCCCGCCGAACGGCGCCGGCGTCCACGCCTCGCCCATGATCTCGGTCGTCACGCCCTGCGTGATCTTGGAGACCGACCGGCGATCCGAGAGGAAGGGCACGATCGAGTGGGACTGGATGTCGATGAAGCCCGGGCAGACGACGTGGCCGGCAGCGTCGATCGTCTCGGCGGCGTCGGAGGGGTCCAGCACGCCCGGCGGCGCGACGTCGGCGACGCGTCCCCCGGCGATGGCGACATCGGCGTTTCGCCACGGGTTGCCGCTGCCGTCGATGAGCCGGCCGCCGGTGATTAGGGTGTCGAACGTCGGCATCGCGCAGGTTCCTCCGGGCAACTCGGATCGTTCCGCGTTTGGGGATCGCGGGACCGCGCCGCGGTCAGGTCGTGCCGCACACGATAGCGCGGGCAGCCGGGGATCGCGCGGGCGAACCGGGCGTTCTCGCCGGGTCGGGATGTCGCGTGTCACGACCGAACGGGGCTTTGTCGATGGATGGCACGCACGAAACCGTCAGGCCGAAATGGCAACGTGAACCGGCGGAGCGCCGAAATCGGCGTGCTATGATCGCTCGCAGCCGAACGGTCCAAGGATGAGATGGGCCACGAGGAACGGGTCTCGTCGCGCGGCCCCGTGTCATTCCCGAACGAGCGACCACGACGGCGTGGCCGACGGACGCGGGGCGCCTCCCGGCGCGGAACGGCGCCGGTACAGTCGAGGAGCAGAGACGCTGATGGTCAACTCCCGCTTGATCCAGACCCTCCAGGCGCTCGAAGTGCACAAGCTGAGCCGGCGCCAGTTGGCGCACGCGGCGGCGCTCGGCGCGGCCGCGGCAGCGTCGCCGGTGGTCGCCCGGCAGCCCCGGACCGCCGGCGCCGCGCCGAGCGCCCAGTCCGACCCCAGCCAGCTCGTGGTGCTCGATAACATCCAGGGCGGCTACTGGCTGTACCTCGACCCGGGTCGGTTCTACGAAATCAACCCGCAGGCCGCCATGCAACTCGTCTACGAGTGCCTCTACCACATCCCGGACGGCGCCAACCCCGGCGACGTGCAGCCGCTGCTGGCGGAGGGGATGCCGGAATTCAGCGAGGACGGCCTGACGGCGACCGTCAAGATACGGGAAGGCGTCACCTTCCACACCACCGGCAACCCGATGACCGCCGCCGACTGGCTGTGGTCGTGGTCGCGGCTCAAGAACCTGAAGAGCAACCCGAGTTTCCTCTACACGGACTACATCGAATCGGTCTCGGCGCCGGACGATTTCACGCTGGAGATCAAGCTGCTGACGCCGAACGTGGCGCTGCCGGCCATCCTCGCCTTCGCCTCGATGTCGGTGGCGGACAGCACGGCGGCCCAGGAAAACGGCGGCGTAGCCGAAGAGGGCGCGGACGTATCCGACACGCTGACCGACTGGCTGAACGAGGGCAACTCGATCGGCACCGGCCCGTTCACGCTGACGCAGTGGGACCTCGCGGGCGAGGTCGTCATCGAGGCCAACCCGGATTACTGGGGCGACGCGCCGAGCTTCGAGCGGATCATCTTCCGCAACGTGGAAGACACGTCCACCCAACTCCAGCTGATCGAAACCGGCGAGGCGGACATCGCCTTCGCGATCGATCCCGACCTGATCCCGCAAGTAGAGGCCAACCCCGGCCTGCAATTGATCACGGGCCCTTCGCTGGCCATCCAGTACATCGCCATGCACACCTCGGAGGAGGTCGGCGGCCCGCTCGCCAGCAAGGAGGCGCGGCAGGCGATCGCCCACGCGCTCGACTTCGACGGCGTCATCGACGGGTTGATGGGCGGAAACGCCGTCCGTCCGGCGACGCCGGTCGCGCTCGGCCTGCTGGGCGCGGAAGAGGCTCTGCCCCTCGCGTACCAGACGGACGTGGAGAAGGCGAACGAACTGTGGGCCGCCAGCGGCAACGGCCCGACCGAACTGGCGTTCACCTGGGGATCGGGGGAAACCGCGCCCGGCGGCCTCAACCTCGACATCCTGGCGGCAAAGGTCCAGGAAGATGTCCAGCGGATCGATGGCGTTACCGTGGCGCTGACCCCGATGGACCCGACCCAGCGTCTACAGCAGTTCCGCGAGAGCAAGCTGCAGTTCACGATGTCGAACTGGTCGCCGGACTACGCCGACGCCCAGACCTACGCCGACCCGTTCGGCCGCACCGACGGCGCGGCGGCGCGGCGCGTCGGGTTCTCCAATCCGGAGATCGATGAACTGCTGACGCAAGGCATCGCGGAACTCGATCCGGAAAAGCGCCTCGAAATCTACCTCCGCATCCAGGAGATCATGGTCGAGGAGGCGGCGTTCGTCGTCCAGTTCCAGCCGAACTACATCATGCCGGCGGCCGCCAGCGTCAAGGGCGCGCAGCCGCACGGCGTCTACATCCTCCAGCTCCGCTTCGCGAGCAAGGAGGCCTGATCCGGCTTCCGTGGCCGCCGCCTCATCGCGGCGGCCCCGGACGACGCTCTCGGGAGATGCGCGTTGGGTTTGTGGGCATACGTCGGGCGGCGCCTGGTCCAGTCGGTGTTCGTGCTGCTGATCGTCAGCGTGGCCACGTTCACCTTGCTCCAGTTGGTGCCCGGCGACCCGGTCACCACGCTGCTGGGCGAGCGGGCGGCCAACAACCCCGAGATCCGGGCGGCCGCCGAGCGGCGCTACGGGCTCGACAAGCCCGCCCCGGTCCAGTATTTCGTCTACATGGGCAACCTGTTCCGGGGCGACTTCGGGGATTCGATCTCCACCCGGCGGCCGGTCGCGACCGACCTGCGGCAGTTCATCCCCGGCACGATCGAACTAGCGCTCGCCGCGATCCTGTTCGCCCTGGCGATCGGCATTCCGCTCGGCATCGTCGGCGCGGTCTACCGCAACCGCTGGCCGGACCACCTGGCGCGGGCCGTCGCCCTGCTCGGCACCTCCGTGCCCGTCTTCTGGCTCGGGTTGCTGTTGCTGTACCTGTTCTTCTATCGCCTCCAGTGGTTGCCCGGCCCCGGCCGCCTCGACACCGGCATGCAAGCGCCCGAGCGGATCACCGGAATGATCACCGTGGACGCCGCGCTGCGCGGGGAATGGGAGATCTTCCGCTCCTCGCTGACGCACCTGGTGCTGCCCGCCGTCGTGCTCGGGTCGTTCGCGCTCGGCGTCGTCGCCCGGATGCTGCGCTCGTCGCTCGTGGCCGCGCTCAGCGAGGACTACGTGCGCACCGCCCGCGCCAAGGGCGTCGTCGAGCGAAAAGTCGTGACCGCCCACGCGCTGCGCAACGCGCTGATCCCGACGGTGACCGTACTCGGGCTGACCTTCGCCAGCCTGCTCGCCGGCGCGGTCCTCACCGAGACAATCTTCTCCTGGCCCGGCATCGGCCGCTACAGCGTGCAGGCCGCGCTGAAACTGGACTACCCTGCGCTGCTCGGGGTGACGCTCTTCGTCGCGTCGGCATACGTCCTGGTCAACCTCGTCATCGACGTGGTTTACGGCATCCTGGATCCGCGCATCCGCATCTCGTGACAGGTTGGCCGATGTCGGCAGTCCGCCCAGCAACCCGCGCCGGCGCCACTCCCAGCGGCACGGTGAACGATCCCGGACGCCCGCCGGCCCCGGCGACGCTGGCGGTCGAACCGCCGGCGCAATCGCGCATCTCCGAGGTCATGCGTTCGCTGCGCCGGAATCCGCTGGCGATGGCCGGGCTCGTTATCGTCGTCGGCTGGTTGGCGCTCGGGTTGCTCGCGCCGGTGCTGCCGCTCGCCGACCCGGACGCCCAGAACCTCTCGATGCGATTGAAGCCGCCCGGCGAGGCCGGAATCCTCGGCACCGACGACCTCGGGCGCGACATCTTCAGCCGGATCATCTACGGGGCGCGGGTGTCCGTCCCGGCCGGCATCATCGTCGTCGTCATTAGCGGCACGGTCGGCAGCCTGCTCGGGGCCGCCGCCGGCTACCTCGGCGGCGCGGTCGATTCGGTCATCATGCGGGCGGCGGACGCAATCCTGTCGTTTCCCTCGATCATCCTCGCGATGGCGATCACCGCCGCTCGCGGCGGGCCGGGGCTCGAAAACGCGCTGATCGCGGTCGGGTTCGTCCTCTGGCCGGAATACGCCCGCCTCATGCGCGGGCAGGTGCTGGCCATCAAGTCCGGCGAATACGTCGCCGCCGCGGAAGCGCTCGGGGCGTCGCGCCCGCGCATCCTCTTCCGCCACATCCTGCCCGGGGCCGATGCACCGCTGATCGTCAAGGCCACGCTCGATGTAGGCGCGGCGATCGTGCTGACCGCTGGCCTGTCGTTCATCGGGCTCGGCGCGGTGCCTCCCACCGCCGAGTGGGGCGCGATGATCAAGCAGGGCGCGGACAAGGGGTTGCAGTACTGGTGGTACGCGCTCGTGCCCGGGGTGGCCATCATGAGCGTGGTGATGTCGCTGAACTTCCTCGGCGACGGCCTGCGCGATGCCCTCGACCCGCGCGACCGGCAACGCTAGCCGGCCGCCGATGACGCACACGGAGCACCCAATCGTGACGGGCGAACCCATCGGCGGCATCGTCGCCCCGCCGGCGGCGCTGGTCGCCTACCTGCGCGACGCCGGCGTCGATCACGAGTTCGTCGCGCCGGGCGTGCCGATGCCGACCGTGCCGCTGGCGGCGGCGGCGATCGGCGTGGCCGACGAGGCGATCCTGAAAACGATCGTCTTCAGCTCGCCGCACGGCGCGTGCGTGGCCGCGGTCGCATCCGGGACCGGGCGGATCGACCGCGCCAAACTGGCCGCCGTGGCCGGGTTGCCCTCGCTGAAGATGGCCGCCCCGGACGTCGTGCTGCGCGTAACCGGATTCCCCGCCGGCGGCGTCTCGCCGCTCGGGCACGCCGAACCGATGGCGGTCGTGATCGACGAACGGGTGATGGACCTGCCCGAAGCATGGGGCGGCGGCGGCGACGAGCGGCTGCTGCTGCGGCTGCGCCCGGAGGACATCCGGCGGCTGACCGGGGCGACCGTCGCCGGCATCCTGCGCGATCCCGAGTAGCCCGCTCCGGCGCGGCTGGGCCATACTTCCCGCCGTTCGTCCCGCCGCCCGACCGGGCGGCGCGTTTGCGCGTCCCGCCGGGAGTCCTGTTCGCCGTGGCAACCACCCTCGTCATCATGGGCCTTCCGGCCGCCGGCAAGACCACGGTGTTCAACGCGCTCACGCGCGCCGAAGCGGCCACCGGCACCTTCGGAGCGAACGCCGACGAACCGAACCTCGCCACGGTGAAGGTGCCCGACGCCCGGCTCGACAAACTGACCCAGATGTTCCAGCCGCAGCGCAAGGTGCCCGCCGACGTGCAGTACCTCGACGTCGCCGGCATGGCCAAGGGCATCGCCGAGAAGGGCATGAGCGGGGCACTGCTCAACAACCTCTCGCAGGCCGACGCGCTGGTCCACGTCGTGCGCGCGTTCGCCGACCCGAACGTGCCGCACGCCGAGTCCACCGTGGACCCGATGCGCGACATCGAGACGATCAACCTCGAACTGCTGTTCAGCGACCTCGGCCGGGTGGAAAACCGCCTCCAGCGCATCAAGAGCGGGCTGCCGAAGTTGCAGGGCCGCGAGCGCGAGGCAGGCGAGCGCGAACAGGCGCTGATGACCCGGCTCAAGGACGCGCTGGAATCCGACACGCCGATCCGGGAGGTGACCGACATCGACCCGGACGACGAAAAACTGATGCGCGGCTTCGGCTTCCTGACCGGCAAGCCGCTGCTGATCCTGCTCAACGTCGGCGAGGACCAGTTGGGCGAGCCGACCGAGACGTTGCTGGCCGAGGCCCGGGAGCGGTTCGCCCGCCCCGGCGTCGGCATCGACGCGCTGGCCGGGCAGATCGAAATGGAGATCGGCCGCCTCGACGCCGACGACGCGGCGGTCTTCATGGAGGACCTCGGCATCGCCGAGTCCGGGCTCGACCGCGTCATCCGGCTGTCGTTCGACCTGCTCGGCCTGATCCCGTTCTTCACGGTCGGGCCGGACGAGTGCCGGGCGTGGACGATCCGCCGCGGCGCGCCCGCGGTCGAAGCGGCCGGCGCCATTCACTCCGACATCCAGCGCGGGTTCATCCGTGCCGAGATCGTCTCCTACGACGACCTGGTGGAAACCGGCGGAATGAACGAGGCGAAGAAGGCCGGAAAGTTCCGGCGTGAGGGCAAGGAGTACATCTTCCAGGACGGGGACGTCGTCAACTTCCTGTTCAACGTCTGATGCCGGGCGCGGGCGGGTACGACCCCGAGGACGACGACCTCGAACTCGACATCGAGGTGCGCCCGGCTGCCGACATCGCCGACCGGCTTGTCGCGCTGGCTGCCGTCGCCCGGCGCGCGTTCCTCGAATCCGGCCTGCCCGCCGACGACGAGTGGGACGAGGACGAGGACGACCCCGACGACCGCCCGGACGACGCCGAAACCGAACGCTACGACCTCGCTGCGTGGCTGCGCGACGAGGGGGTCGACGCCGCGCTGACCGCCGGCGAGCGCTCCATCCTCGCCACCCCAATCGGCGCGCTCGACTCGGACGCCGCCGCTGGCGCCTCGTGGGCCGGCGAATCGCTGGTTGCGCTTGCCTGGGGCGCGGGGTTGCTTTCCGAGTTGCCGCCGTTCGACCGGCCTGCCGACTCCCGCGCCGTGCTGGCCACGCTGCCCGAGCCGTGGGACAAGACCACGCCGTTGCGCTCCTTCATCCGCCCGCGGTCGGACGAGGACGCCGCCACCGGCCGCGAGATCGCCGAACTCTGGTACTGGCGCGCCGGGGTGGAGGGCGTCCGCCGCTCGTCCTCGCCCGCCGAGGCGCGTGAACTCCGCGCCGTGATCCGGGAAACCGCCGAGGAGGCGGTCGCCGCCGGCCTCCTGCCGCGGTCGGTCGATGGCGACTTTCCGGCGGGGCGCGGCCCGGTCTCGGCCCTTTCAGACGCCGCGCTCGACGACCTCGCCACGCTGGCCGCCGCCCGCCTGCGCGCGCTCAACTGGCTGTGCGGCTTCGGCAACGATTGGGACGACGTTCCGCTCGAACTCTGATCCGCGTTCGCGCCAACCGATCCGCATTTGACGTTCGTGGCTCACGGGCCGCATGTCATCGCCGCGCCCATCTCGACACCGCACCCATCGTCATCCCGAGCCTGTCGAGGGATCTCGTCGTCCGCGCGAGTCGCAGCAACACGAGAGCCTTCGGGAGGCTCGGAAGGACGGGATGGTCGGCGTTTGCACGGTTTTTCTTGACCCCGTTCCTGCGATGCTGCGATTCCAACCGTCGTCCAGGCCATCGCCTCCCGTCCGTCTGACTCTGGACGGCTGCTGCCGCCGGTCCGCTCCGCGCTCGGAGAAGGAACGTGTCTTGACGCCGGGCGGATATTCGATCATCATCGAATTAGATGCATGTCGAATGATGGGGAGCGCGACATGGAACCCCATGACCTCGAACGGCTCAGCCGCCTCTACCGCGCGATGGGCGATCCGACCCGCCTGCGCATCCTCGGGCTGCTCGCCGAGCGGGAGGCGACCGGGCAGGACCTCAGCGAGCGGCTGGACCTGACGCCGCCGACGATCAGCCACCACATGGCGAAACTGGTTGAGGCCGGGCTGGTCCTCGTCACCCCACAGGCGCAGCGCCGCCTGTATCGGCTGAACCTCGACGCGCTGCGGCCGTCGCCGGCGAACGGCAGCGCCCAGGCCCCGGGCACGCGCGCCGACGATTCCTCGGCCGACGACGACGCGAAGACCATCCGGTCGTTCTTCGCCGGCGAGCGGCTGAAGACGATTCCCGCCTCGCGCATGAAGCGGGTGGTCATCCTGCGCCACCTGCTCGACCGCTTCGAGCCGGGCCGCGCATATCCGGAGCGGGAAGTCAACGACCTGCTGCGCCTCGCCCACGACGACGTGGCCACGCTGCGCCGCGAACTGGTCGATTACGGCTTCATGACCCGCGAGGCCGGGGTCTACCGGCTGGGGGAAGCACCTCCCGTGCGCGGCGCGACGGTCGCGCAGGAGGTCGGCCCGGACGAAACTGCCTGGTTCGCCAGCCTGGTCGCCCGCGCCACGAACGAAGCCCTGTCGCGCCGGGAAGCAGCAGGGTCGCCAACCTGGTCCGATGAGCCCGGCCAGGCAACGCGACCGTAGCGGAGTTTGCTCGCCGGCGGTTGGCCGATTGGCGCAGTGCAGGCGGCCTCCTGGGGTCAAGAGCGTTCCCGTCAACATCTGCCGCCGGCAACGGCTCTGCACGCGTTCCTGCCGCGGCGGCGGATGCCAGAATGGTGAGGTTAACGTCCACCCCACATTCAGTCCCGGCGGGACTCCGTTGGCATAGCCCGGGACTTTGAGTCCCGGGCGCGCATCACCGGTGGCCGCTTGGTTTCGCAATCGCCATCAACTCCGATTCCACTCCATCCGGCGGCTGCGGGCGGCTCCGGTGATAGAATCGCCCGCGGGACAGGTGGCTGGACACCCAACGCCGGCCCGCCCCTTCGCCAACCCGACGCCAACCCTGGAGTAGCCCGCGATGGTCACGCACGTCGCCGTCGGTCAGCGCGTCAAGCGGAAGGATGCGCCGGCCAAACTCACCGGGCAGGAGCGGTTCGTCGCCGACCTCAAGGTTCCCGGGCTGCTCATCGCCCGCCCGGTCGGCAGCGCCTACGCCCACGCGCGCATCCTCGGCATCGACAAGGCGGCGGCGCTCGCGGTGCCCGGCGTCGTCGCGGTGCTGACCGGCGATGATCTGCCGCTGGCCCGCGACGCCAACGGCAACCCGGCGAAGGCCCCGATCGCCCACGGCGAAGCCGTCCACGCCGGGCAGTTCGTCGCGCTGGTGCTCGCCGAGAGCGACGCTGCCGCGCAGGACGGCGTCGCCGCCGTCGAGGTGGAGTACGAGCCGCTGGCCGTCATCAACACCCTCGACGAGGCGCTCGACCCGGACGCGCCGCACGTCCGCGAAAAGCCGCTGACCGGCAACGACGAAGAAGCGTCGATGCATAACGCCGACGCCGTGACCTCGTCGGAGGAGGACGACGTCCTCCTGCCGCCGAACGTCTCCGGCACGGTCAACTTCCAGCGGGGCGACGTCGCCGCCGGGTTCGCCGCGGCCGATGCGGTCGTCGAGCACGTATTCGAGTCGCAGGCTGTCCACCAGGGGTACATGGAGACGCAGGGCTGTCTCGTCGCCATCGACGCGCTGGGCGACCTGACCGTCTACACCTCGACCCAGGCGTCGTTCCACTGCCGGAACCGGGTGGCGGAAGCGGTCGGCCTGCCTGTACAGCGGGTGGACGTGGTGCCGATGCCGGTCGGCGGCGGGTTCGGCGGCAAGTTCGTGCTGATCGAGCCGCTGGTCGCCGCCGCGGCGGTCGCCGTCGGCCGGCCGGTCCTGCTGCAGTACAGCAGGATGGACGATTTCCTTTCCGGCAACCCGGCGCCGGATTGCCGGATCGCGGTCAAACTCGGCGCGACGAAGGACGGCGACCTGACGGCGCTGGAAGCCAACGTCGTCTTCGACACCGGGGCGGCCAACGGTTCGCCGCTGCAGATCGCCTCGATCCTGCTCGGCGGCTCCTATAAATTCCCGAACCTCTCCATCAAGGGGCACGAGGTCCTCACCCACAAGCCGGGCGCGGGCGCCTACCGCGCGCCGGGCGCGCAGCAGGCGGCCTTCGCGATGGAATCCGCCATCGACGAACTGGCGCTGAAACTCGGCCTCGACCCGCTGGAGTTCCGCATCCGCAACTGCGTCGAAGAGGGCGACTTGCGGCCGAACGGCGGGGCGTGGCCGCGGATCGGGTTGAAGCAGTCCCTGCTGGCGCTGCGCGAGCACCCGGCGTGGCAGGGCCGCGCGCAGGCGCAGGCGGCAGGGCGCGGCGTCGGCATCGCGGTCGGCGGCTGGCCCGGAGGCATCGAACCGGCGACCGCCGTTTGCCGGCTGGATTCGAACGGGCAATTGACCATCGTGCTTGGTTCGGTAGACCTCACCGGGACGAACACGACGTTCGCCCAGATCGCCGCCGAAGCGTTCGGCATGAGCGCCGACAACATCTCGGTGACGACCGCCTCGACCGACTCCGCGCCGTTCGCGGGCGGCACCGGTGGCTCCAAGATTACCTACACCGTCGGGCCCGCCGTGCAGAAGGCGGCCGAGGACGCCCGCCGCCAGATCTTCGACATCGCCGCGCAGGCGCTGGAGGCCGCGCCGGAAGACCTCGAAATGGTCGATGGCATGGTCAAGGTGAAGGGTGTGCCTGGCGGCGGCCTGAGCCTCAAGGACATCGCCGCGCGCACGATGTCGGCGACCGGCCGCAACGAGCCGGTCTACGGCACCGGCGGCTCGGCGATCACCGAGAGCGCGCCGGGCTTCGCGGTCCACCTCGCCGAGGTCGAGGTGGACGACGTGACCGGCGAGGCGCAGGTCGTCCGCTACGTGGCCGTGCAGGACTGCGGGTTCGCGATCAACCCGGCCGCGGTCGAGGCGCAGATCCACGGCGGCGTCGCGCAGGGCATCGGCTGGGCGCTCTACGAGGGCATGGTCTACGACGCCGACGGGCAACTGCTGACTGCGACGCTCATGGACTACGCGCTGCCGAAGGCGACCATGATCCCGCCGATCGAGACGGTGCTGGTCGAGGTGCCGTCCGAGCACGGGGCCTACGGCTCAAAGGGCATCGGCGAGCCGCCCGCCATCCCCGGCCCGGCTGCCGTGGCGAACGCGATCCGCGACGCCGCCGGGGTCCGCGTGACCCAGATCCCGATCCGGCCGGAAGTGCTGGCCCGCGCCCTCTGGGAGCGCGAAGGGATGGCGGCAGACTAGCATCTGCTATTCGGGTGCATGGCGCCCCAATCCGTCATCCCGAGCCCGTCGAGGGATTTCGTCCGTCGCCATATCGCTGGGTACGACGAGATCCCTCGACGGGCTCGGGATGACGGATTGGGGATGACCTGTACATCCATCTCGGAACGATCCGATCGCGCGCGGCGGCGCACAGGCGGGCAGGTACACGACGATGGCGTTGACGGCGGCCTACGGCGGCGAGAACTGGTCGCAGCGCACGGCGGCGATGCGCGAAGACATGCCCGAGTGGTGGGGCGACTGGGGCGTTTCCTCTGAGTGCGGCACCCTGCGCGCCGTCCTGCTGCGGCGGCCGGGTCCGGAACTGGACGCGATCGAGGATTTCGACAAGGTCCAGATGCGGGCCGACCTCGATCCGGACGCGGCGCGGGCGCAGCACGACGACCTCGTGGCTGCCTACCGCGCGCACGGGGTGGCCGTCCACTGCGTCGAGAACGGCCGGTTGGACAAGCCGAACTCGTTCTTCCTGCGCGACCTGATGCTGATGACCCCGGAAGGCGCCATCGTCACCCGGCCGGCGTCCACCGTGCGGGCAGGGGAGGAGCGTTTCGTCGCCGAGGCGCTGGCGCGGCTCGGCGTGCCGATCCTGATGACGGTCCACGGCCGCGGCACGTTCGAAGGGGCGGACGTTTCCTGGATCGACGAGGACCTCTGCTTCCTCGCCGAGGGGTTGCGGACGAACGAGGAGGGCGCAAACCAGGTCGAGCGCATGCTGCGCGAGATCGGGGTGGCCAACGTCGTGCGGGTCGGCCTGCCGTGGGGAGCGATGCACCTCGACGGGTTGCTCAACATCCTCGACCGCGACCTCGCCGTCGTCTGGCCGCGCCGCACGCCGACGAAGGTCGTGCAGGTGCTGCGGGAGCGCGGTTTCCGGCTGGTGACGGTCGAGGACGAACACGAAGCGCACCACTGCCTGCCGATGAACTTCGTCGCCCTCGCGCCCGGCAAGATCCTGATGCCGGCCGGCGCGCCCCGGATGCAGGCGGCCTACGAGGCGGCCGGCGTCGAGTGCCACACCGTGGAGATCGGCGAACTGATCAAGGGCGGCGGCGGCATCCACTGCATGACCGGCTTCCTCAAGCGGGATCGGGTCTAGCGCCGCGCCGCGGGCGACTTGGGGCATGCTGCTCGAACTGACCATCCGCGACTTCGCGATCATCGACGCGACCACGATCCCGTTCGAGGGCGGCTTCAACGCGCTCACCGGCGAAACCGGGGCCGGCAAGTCGATCCTGATCGACGCGCTGGGCGCCGTCCTTGGCGAGCGGGTCGGCTCCGACGTGGTGCGCTCCGGCGCGAAGGCGGCGCGGGTCGAGGCGACGTTCGACGTCGCCGACGACCTCGCCCGCCCCGAGGTCGCCGCGGCGCTCGACGATTCCGGCGTCGAACCGGAGGACGGCGTCCTGATCTTCTCGCGGGAGATCGGCGCGAACGGCCGCTCCAGCGCGCGCATCAACGGGCGGACGGTGACCGCCGGGACGCTGGCCCGCCTCGGCGCGCTGCTGGTGGATATCCACGGCCAAAGTGACCACCTCTCGCTGCTGCGCCCGTCGGAGCACCTCGAAATGCTGGACCGCTACGCCGGGCTGGGAGCACCGCGGGCGAAACTGGCGGCGATCGTGGCCGAACTGCGCGAGGTGCGGGCGCGCATCGCCGATGTCACCGGCAATGCCCGCGAGCGCGCGCAACGGGCCGACCTGTTGCGGTTCCAGGTGGAGGAAATCTCGGCGGCCGACCTCCGCCCGGGCGACGACGAGGCGTTGCTGGCCGAGCGGAGCGTGCTGGCCAATGCCGAACGGCTGGCGGAGGACGCCGGCCTCGCCTACGCGCTGCTGTCCGGCAGCGACGACGCGGCGGACGACCCGGTCGCGCTGCCGGCCATGCAGGCGATCCGCCAGGCGGTCGTGCGGGTGCAGGACATCGCCGCGCTGGACCCCGGCGCAGCGGCGCTCTCGGAGCGGCTGGCCGAGGTCGGCTTCCTGCTGGAGGACGTCGTCGCCGAGGTGCGCGACTACCGCGACCGGATCGAGGCCGACCCGACGCGGCTGGCGACGATCGAGGAGCGCCTCGACGAGATCAAGTCGCTCAAGCGCAAGTACGGCGCGACCCTCGAAGAGGTGATCGCCTTCGGCGAGGACGCCGCCCGCGAACTGGCCGGGTTCGAGGGCGCCGAGGCGAACGTGGACGCCCTGCGCGAGCGCGAGGCCGAACTGCGCGAGGAATCGGGCCGCCGCGCGTCCGAACTGTCGAAGCGGCGGCGAGCGGCCGGCGAGGACCTGGCGCGCGCCGTCGAGCACTCCATCGCCGAACTGAACATGGGCCGCTCCACCTTCGAGGTGCGGGTAGCCCAGCAGGAGATAGCCGAGGGCGTGCCGTTCACCGGCGAGGACGGCGACGAGCGGCTGGTCGCCATCGACGCAACCGGCGCGGACCGCGTCGAGTTCCTGCTGGCGGCCAACGCCGGGGAAACGCCGAAACCGCTGGCCCGCGTCGCCTCCGGCGGCGAGACGGCGCGACTGATGCTGGCGCTGAAATCGATCCTGTCCGACGCCGACGAAACGCCGACGCTGGTGTTCGACGAGGTGGACGTCGGCGTCGGCGGGCGCTCCGGCCAGGTGGTCGGGGAGAAACTCTGGGGCCTGTCGAACGGCCACCAGGTGCTGGTCATCACCCACCTGCCGCAGATCGCGGCGTTCGCCGACGCCCATTTCCGGATCGCCAAGAACATCGAGGACGGGCGGACGGTTTCCCGCGTCGAACCGATCGCCGGAAGAGACCGGGTGGAGGAACTCGCCGCCATGCTGGATGGCGTCCCGGTGACGCCCGCCGCGCGGTCAAACGCCGAGGCGATGGTGAAGCGGGTGACCGACTGGAAGCGGCGCGGCGTCCGGAGCCGGTAGGGGCGGCTGGTATACTCGCCGCCGTTCGCCGTCCCGCCGCGGGCGCGTGCCTGCCGCATTGCCGCCAGCCCGCCGCCGAATCCGAAGGAGTCCTCGATGTCGGTCAACATGAAGATGATCCAGCAGATGCAGAACCGGCTGGAGAAGATCCAGAAGGAACTGGCCGAGACCATCATCGAGGGCACCGCCGGCGGCGGCGCGGTCACCGCGCAGGTGACGGGGCAGCGCGAGTTCCACGGCATCAAGATCGACCCGAGCGCGGTCGATCCCGACGACGTCGAGATGCTGGAAGACCTGATCACCGCCGCCATCCGCGACGCGATGGCCAAGGCCACCGCGACCGCCGAGGAGAAGATGGGCGCGCTGACCGGCGGCATGAAGATCCCCGGCCTGATGTAGCGACCTCGCGATCGGACGGACGCCGATGCCGGCCGCGAACGAACCCATCGAGTTCCGGATTGGCGACGTGGTGCGGCTGCGCAAGCCGCACCCGTGCGGCGCGACCGACTGGACGGTGGTTCGGCTCGGCGCCGACATCGGGTTGCGTTGCCACGGCTGCGACCACAAGGTCTTGCTGACCCGGCGCACGCTCGAGAAGCGGATCAAGCAGTTCGTTTCGCGTGCCGAGGCCGATGCCGCGCAGGACGGCGCGGCCGGTCTCGTGCCCGCGCCCGGCTCCCCGGCGTGATCGAATCGCCGCAACCGGCCGGCGCGGGGAACGGCGGCGACGTTCCCCCGTCCGGACCGCGCGTCGTGCGGCCGGACGCGCAGGCGTCGTTCGCCGCCGTCCTGCGCAACGGCCCGTTCCTGCGCCTCTGGCTGGCGCAGGCGATCTCCCAAACCGGCAACAGCATGGTGGATTTCGCGATGCTGCTGCGCGTCAGCGCGGCGGTCGAGATCCACAACGTCGCCCAGGCCAACACCGCGATCTCGCTGGTCATCCTCGCGTTCTCGATCCCCGGCGTCATCTTCGGGCCGTTCGCCGGCGCGGTGGCCGACCGGGTCGATCGGAAACTGCTGATGGCGCTGGTCAACGTGCTGCGCGCCGGCGGCGTGTTCCTGTTCCTGGTCGTGCGCCCGGAGTGGCACGTCCAGTCCATCCTCGCCGCCTACTACGCGATCGCCTTCTTCTTCGGCGCGGTGGGCCAGTTCTTCGCCCCGGCGCAGGGCGCGGCCATCCCGGACCTCGTGCCGCGCGCGCAATTGGTGCAGGCCAACGCGCTGTTCAACCTGACGTTCACGGCGGCCCAGTTGCTCGGGTTCACGGTGCTCGGGCCGGTGCTGGCCAAGATCCTCGGGGTGGACCTGCTGCTCGGCGCGTCCGCCGTCCTTTTCGCCGGGTGCGCGGCGCTGACGATGACGCTGCCGTCGCTTCGGCGGGAGCGACCGGCGAAGGCGAGCGGCGGCAAGACCGGCTTCGGCGGCCTGCTGGCGGACGTGCGCGAAGGGCTGGTCTACATCCTCGAAGACCCGCTGCTGATGCGGGCGATCGCGTTCCTCACCATCGCCTCGACGACCTTCCTGATGGTCGCCTCGCTCGGCCCGCAGTTCGTGCGGACGGTCATCGGGCTGCCGGAGGAGGACATCGGCTACATCGTCGCGCCGGCCGGGCTCGGCATCGTGCTGGGCGTGGTGCTGGTGCCGCGACTGGCCCGCCGCTTCTCCCGCGAGTCGATCATCGATTGGGGCCTCGCGCTGGCGGGCGTCACGCTGCTGGTGCTGGCGACCAACAAGGCGCTGCTGCGGCTGGTGATGGGCGGGCAGGAGCCGTCGGTCGTGGTGGAAGTCGCGGTCGCTGGGGCGCTGGCGGCGTTCCTCGGCGTCTGCAACGCCTGCGTGCTGGTGCCGGCGCAGACGATCCTGCAAGAGCGGTCGCACGAGCACATCCGGGCGCGGGTGTACGCGACGTTCTACACGATCTCCAACACGGTGGCGTTCATCCCGATCTTCTTCGCGGCGGCGGCCGCCGACCTGTTCGGCGTTGTCCAGGTGCTGGCCATCGTCGCCCTGATGCTGGTCGTGATCGGCGGCCGCAGCGTCGCGCGGCGCCGAACGGAGCAAGCGGCCCGGCGCACGCGGGTGAGGACACGCCACCGTCAGGGGCCGGAGTCGTTCGGGTAGTCACGAGTGCCGAGTGCCGAGTGCCCAGTCGGCAAGTCGGCAAGTCGGCAAGTCGGCAAGTCGGCGAGCACGAAAGGTGCGTGCTGCCGCGTCCGCCTACCATTTCTCGCCACTCGCCACTCGCCACTCGCCACTCGCCACTCGGCGCTCGCTATTCGTCCGCCAACGGATCGAGCACCGTGTACCCCAGCGCCGCCGCGTGGTCGAGCGCGAGGCGGAGATGGCGGACCAGCAGCGCGCGGTGGTCGGGCAGCAGATCGGCACGGGCGAGCAGGGCCGCCAGCCGGGCCAGTTCCGGTTCGGCGAGCAGTTCGGCGGCCTCGTCGGCGAGGAACCCCGCCTTGCCGAGCAGGTCGAGTTCTTCCTTCTGCGTGGCATCCAGGGCGCGTGCGAGCCGCTCCACCGTGTCGCGGGAGACGCCGCGCTCGCCGGCTTCCAGCCGGGTGATCGTCGATGCGTCCAAACCGGCGCGGCGGGCGAGTTCCTTCTTCGGCAGCCCGCGCGCTTCGCGCAGCCGCGCCAGCGCCGGCCCGAACTCCGGCCAGTCGATGGGGCTGCGGACTTCGCGGGTGGGCGAGGCGGTCACGGCGACCTCCGCTGGCGGGGACAACGGAAAAGCCGGACCCTCGAGGGGCCCGGCTTCGTCCTGTATCGGGTGAGCCGCGTAGGACTCGAACCTACAACCAGCTGATTAAGAGTCAGCTGCTCTGCCAATTGAGCTAGCGGCCCGTACCCGAGGAGGATACCAAGCCACCCCGGGCAGCGTCAAGGCAAGATTCAGGCGAGCGCGCCGACCGGCGGGCGCGCCTTGTGCCACTCCGTCGCCTGCTCGTAGGCGTGGGCGACGCGCAGAATCGACGCTTCGTCGAACGGCTTGCCGAGCACCTGGAGGCCGACCGGCAGCCCGTCCGAGAAGCCGCAGGGGAGGGAAATGCCAGGGATGCCGGCCATGTTCGCCGGCACCGTGAACACGTCGGCCAGGTACATCTGGTACGGATCGTCGATGCGCGCGCCGAGCCCGAAGGCGACGGTTGGCGAGGTCGGGGCGACGATGACGTCCACCGACTCCCACGCCCGCTCGAAGTCCTGCTTGATCAGCGTGCGGACCTTCTGGGCCTTCACGTAGTAGGCGTCGTAATAGCCGGCGGAGAGGGCGTAGGTGCCCAGCATGATCCGCCGCTTGACTTCCAGACCGAACCCTTCGCCCCGCGTGCGCTCGTAGGTTTCGCGCAGGGTGGGGGATTCCACGACGTTGCCGTAGCGCACGCCGTCGAAGCGGGCGAGGTTCGCGCTCGCCTCGGCCGGGGCGATGATGTAGTAGATCGCCAGCGCGTACTCGGTGTGCGGCAGGCTGACGTCCACCAGTTCCGCGCCGAGGTCGGCCAGCCGGGCAATCGCCGCCTTCACCGCCGCATCGACGCCTGGCTCCATGCCGTCCACGCTGTATTCGCGGGCGATGCCGATCCGCACGCCGCGCAAATCGCCTCCCTTGCCAAGCGCCGCGACGTAATCCGGGACCGGCGTCGGAACGGAGGTCGAGTCGGACGGGTCCTGCCCTGCGATCGCGCCGAGCATGAGCGCGGCGTCCTCGACGGTGCGGGCGAACGGGCCGATCTGGTCGAGGCTGGAGGCGAACGCGATCAGCCCGTAGCGCGACACCCGGCCGTAGGTCGGCTTCAGCCCGACGATGCCGCAGAACCCGGCCGGCTGCCGGATCGAGCCGCCGGTGTCGGAGCCGAGGCTGACCTCAGCGAGGCCGGCGGCGACCGCGGCCGCCGGGCCGCCCGAACTGCCGCCGGGCACGCGGGTGCGGTCCCACGGGTTGCGCACCGGTTTGTAGGCCGAGTTCTCGTTGGACGATCCCATCGCGAACTCGTCGGTGTTTGCCTTGCCGAGGAAGACCGCGCCCTGGTCGCGCAGCCGGGCCACGACGGTCGCGTCGTAAGGCGAGCGGAACCCTTCGAGGATGCGCGAACCGGCGGTCGTCGGCGCGTCGGCGGTGACGAGGACGTCCTTCAGCGCGACCGGGATGCCGGTCATCGGCGCGACGTCGCCGGCGGCGAACCGGAGGTCGGCCGCGGCGGCCTGCGCGCGGGCAACGTCCTCCATGACGTGGAGGTAACTACCGAGGTCTGGGTCGAGCGCGGCGATGCGGGCGAGGTGCGCTTCGGTCAACTCGGCGGCCGAGAACTCGCGGGCGCGGAGCCGGCGGGCCGATTCGGCGGCGGTAAGGGCGGTCAGTTCGGTGGGGTCGGTCATCAGGCCTGCTCCTCGTCCGCCGCCCCGAGCACCGCGTGGACCTCGAAGAATCCGTCGGTCTGGCGCGGCGCATTAGCGAGGACCGATTCGCGGGGCAGGCTCGGGCGCTCCACGTCGTCGCGCCAGACGTTCGACAGCTCGATGACCTGCGCGGTTGGCGGGATCGCGGCGGTGTCGAGCCGATCGAGCACGGCGATATGGTCGAGGATGGAGGAGAGTTGGTCGCGCAGCCGCTCGACCTCGTCGTCGGACAGGCCGAGGCGGGCCAGCGCCGCCACGTGCTCGACGTCCTGCCGGGAAAGCCCCATGTCACCCCCAAAATTTCACGACGAACGGGACACGATATCGCCTGCCGGTCCCGGCGGGCGAGTCTAGCACAGGGGTATTTTCCCATTGTTTGGCGGTTGCCGGCACGGAACCGGATCGCGAACGCCGGCGCGATCCGGCCTCGCGCCGGGCGCTGCGGTTCACAACCGTGACCGGGATGCGTCTGGTGTAGACTCCCACGGCGGAAATCCGGCTGGCCAGCATCATGCGGGGCATCGTGTCCCGCGCGTTTCGTCCGGGTATTCGGCCGGCATGCGGTATCCACGCGTCAACCGGGGGAACCGGTGTCCGTTCGACCGTCCAACTCGATCCATGCGACAGGAATCTGCGATCGGCCCGCCGTCCGCTTCGGACGACGGGCGTTCGTCGTCGCGGCGGCGCTTGCGCTGACCGGCTGCAGCGACGACGAGGGCGGGTATCAGTTCGCCAACGATCCGCGGCCGTCGCCGGACGCGCCGACGGCGACGGTCGCGGTCACGCCGCCGCCGCCGCCGCCGACGGCCGCGGTCTCTGCGCCGCGCCCGCTGGCCGATCTGCTCCGGGC
>JAFAEX010000128.1 GCA_023423795.1 Chloroflexota bacterium
GCCGGCGGCGGCGGCGGGGCCGGGCGCCATGCCGGCGGGGCCGGCGGCGCGGTGTGGGCGGCCGGGCCACCCGCTGGGCCAGCGGCCTCGTTGGCGTGGGCCTGCCGGTGCCAATCGGTGAAGAAGCCCGGAGGGCCGCCGGGGCCGCGCTTGGCCAGCCCGTGGCCGGTCATGCCGTGGCTCCCGTGGTTGCCCCACCAGCCCTTCTTGCTGCCGATGAAGTAGACCGCGCCGCCGATGATCAGCAGCGGAAACAAACCGCCGACGCGGGCGGCGAAGATGCCCGCCAGCACCAGGCCGCCGCCGATCAGGACGCTGCGGCCGTCGAGCCCGTTCGATCCGTTCATCCCTCGATCCTTTCCTCCTGCGCTGTTCGCCGGGGCGTCCCCGTCGTCTGTAACCATGATGGCGTCCGAATGTGGAGGCGGCGTGAACGAAGCCGGGAGGGCTTGCGGTGGCGTCGAACCCGTAGGGTCGCCGGGTCCGTCGGTCGCGGAGTCGAGCGGACGCTTCGGAGCGGTCCGTCGTCATCCCGTGCCTGCCGAGGACCGCGCCGCTCCCCGGATCGAAAAGCGGGCAGGACTCCTCGGCAGGCTCGAATGGGCGGATCGGCGGGAAGCGGCCGGTTGGCGTATGCCCGGGGAACCGTTGCGAGGGGTGGACATGACCATTACCGTTGCGCGGCCGACGATCGCCCGGTTGCGTGCCGGTGTGCAGACGGGACGGCGAGGAGGAATGCGTGGGCAGCAAAGGTGATCGCGGCAGGTCCGCCGCGTGGGATCACACGGTTTCGCGGAGGCACGCCGCCGTGACCGGCGAGCCGTCGGTCCTGGGCGGCGCGATCGACGGAGCGGTGTTCGATGCGCTTGCCGGCGACGTGGCGGCGGCGATGGCGACGTTCCGCGTGCCGGGCGCCGCCGTCGCGGTGGTCCGGGGCGACGAGATCGTCTTCGCCCACGGGTTCGGTGTGCGCGACCTTGCCGCCAACGCCCCGGTGACGCCCCGAACCCGGTTCCGTATCGGTTCGATCACCAAGTCGCTGACGGCGGGGATGCTCGCCTCGTTCATCGACGAGGGGGTGTTCGGCTGGGACGACCGAGTCGTCGATTTGTGGCCGGCGTTCCGTGCCCCGACCGACGCGCTGACGGAGCGCCTGCGCTTGCGCGACCTGCTGGGAATGGGAACGGGGCTCGCCGAGTCGGCGGACCTGACGGTGTCGGCGGTCGAGTTCTTCATGTCCGGCGGCGAGGTCACGCCGCGGGACGTGCTGCGCGGCGTCGCCGAATTGCCGGTGGTGGCGGAGCCGGGCGCGGCCTTCAACTACAACAACACGCTGGTCGCGGCGGCGGCGTTCGTGGGGCTGCTGGCCGCCGGCGCGCCCGAGGACGGGCTCTCCGACGCCTATGCCGCCGCGGTGCGCGATCGGGTCCTCCTGCCCGCGGGCATGGAGGATGCCGCGATCGCCGAAGATCCGCGGCCACTCGGGAACGACTACGCGGTCGGCTACTCCAGGGACATCTTTGGGTCCATGACGCCGTTGCCCTTCGTCGCCCTCGACGGCGTCGGCCCGGCCGGGGCCGGCCTCGCCAGCGCCGAAGACCTGGCGCGGTACGCCATCGCGCAGATGAACGGGGGCGTCGGCGTCTCGGGCCGGCGGATCGCGTCGGCGGCCGCGCTGGGGGAAACCCACCAGCCGGGGATGGCGGTCGAGCGCGGCGGGATGTTCCCCGCCGAGTTGATGCCGGACACCGCCAGCCTGCATTACGGCATGGGGTGGCTGATCGAATCGTTCGACGACGGCCGCCGGCTCGTGTGGCACAGTGGGGGAATCGACGGCTTCGCGGCCATCGTCGGGTATCTCCCCGACGACCGGGTGGGGTTCGCGATCCTGAACAACCGTGACCGCGCCGGCGGGCCGTTCAACATGTCGGTGCAGGCCAGCCTGTTTCACCGGATGTTCGGGTTGAAGGGGAGCGTCCCCGGGTTTCTCGACGGGCTCCTGCCGGATGCCGACGCGAAGACGGCCGACCTCGCCGCCCGGGTCAGGCAACCAGACGCGGCCACGGTGGCGCCGCTGTTGGGGTTGTACGAGCGAGGGTTTCGGCTGCGGCAGGACGGCGACGGCGCGCTGCTGCTCGATCACGACGTTCGAACGTTGCCGCTGCTGGCCTTGCCGGACGGTGGTTACGCGATCGCGAACGGGCCGGACGTGGTGCTGGAGTCGCCGGTCTCGTTCGACGCCGGTCCTGGCGGTCCGGTGATGACGATCCAGGGTTTCCCGCCGGTTCGCTGGCTGACGGGCTGGTAAGACGGCGCTGCGGACGGCGGGTTCCATCGACTCGACGGCGCGGATTGGCGGGATGGTCGCATGCCCATGCGCCACTGCCGCACGAAGCGAAGCTCCAGGGCTCCCGACCGTGTTGCGTGACTACGCAATACGGTCGGGAGCCGCGGGATGTTCGGTCGCATTCGCGGTTGACGTTTCGCAATCGTCGGCCTAGGCTGCTACGACCGCGGCCACCGCCGCGGTCGTCCCATCCCTGCCCGGCGACGATGCGGGCGAGGCGATCCCGGAGGAACCCAATGGAGAGCGTCGTCCTTTCCCGGCGAGGCTTGCTGCGGCGAGGCGCAGGCGCGTCGATCTCGGCGTTCGCGGCGATGATCGCCTTCGGGGCCGACCTGCAACCGGCGCGGGCGCGGGCGACCGCCCTGCGGATCAGGGGCAGCAAGACCTACCCGAGCGTCTGCCCCTACTGCGCCGTGGGCTGCGACACCGTCATCCACACGATTGACGGGCAGATCGTGAACATCGAGGGCGACGTCCGCTCCCCCATCAACCAGGGGACGCTGTGCCCCAAGGGCGCCGCCACCTACCAGCTCCACGTCAACCCCAACCGGGTGACCGACGTGCTCTACCGGCGACCGGGCGGCACGGCGTGGGAGAAAATCGACCTCGAAACGGCGATGGACATGGTCGCCGAGCGGGTCAAGCGCACCCGCGACGCGACGTTCGTCGAGGAGACCGCCGACGGCGTGCCGCTGATGCACACGCTGTCGATCTTCTCGCTCGGCGGCGCGACCAACGACAACGAGTGGAACCACATCCAGCAGAAACTGCTGCGCGGCCTCGGCGTGGTCGCGATCGAGAACCAGGCCCGGATATGACACTCCAGTAGCGTCCCCGGTCTGGGGGTGCGGCTGGGACGCGGAGCGTCCACCACGTATCCGGGCATCGTGGCCAAGTCGAACGCGATCCTGATCGAGGGATCGAACATGGCGGAGTGCCACCCGGTGGCCTTCCGCTACATCATGCAGGCCAAGCTGGACGGGGCCAAGCTGATCCACGCCGACCCGCGCTTCACGCGGACCACGGCGATGGCCGACATCCACGCCCCGATTCGGGCGGGGACGGACATCGCCTTCCTCGGCGGCATCATCAACCTCGTCATCAACAGCCCGCGCTGGAACGACGAGGAGCCCTTCTTCAAGGACTACGTCCTCAATTACACCAACGCGGCGACGATCATCGACCCGGAGTTCCGGGACACGGAAGACCTCGACGGCGTCTTCTCCGGCCTCGGCCCCTACACGGAAGGCGAGTGGGGCCTCAACGGCTTCGTCGGCCAGTACGACAACGCCACCTGGCAGTACGCCGACACCGAGGTCGGTGATCAGGGGCGCTCGGCCAACACCGCCCAATCCGGCGAGCAGGCCGTCGAATCCGGCATGGAAAGCGCGGCCGACGCGCCGACGATCGACACCGCGCCGCCCTACGACAACCTCGTCCTCGCGCTGCGCAAACCGCCGCCGCAGACCGATGAAACGCTGCAGGACCCGAACTGCGTCTTCCAGTTGCTGAAGAAGCACTTCGCCCGCTACACGCCGGAGATGGTTTCCGAGATCACCGGCTGCCCGCCAGAGCGGATCGTCGAGGTCGCCGAGACGCTGCTGGCCAACTCCGGGCCGGACAAGACCAGTTCGATCTGCTACGCGCTCGGCTGGACCCAGCATACCTACGGGCCGCAGATGATCGGCACCGCGGCGCTGCTGCAATTGCTGCTGGGCAACATGGGCCGCCCGGGCGGCGGGATCCTCGCGCTGCGTGGGCATGCCACCATCCAGGGCAGCACCGACGTGCCGACCCTCTACCACTCGATCCACGGCTACATGCCGGCGCCGACGATCCTCAAGAACCACCAGACGGTCGCGGACTACCTGCAGGCGGAAACACTGCCGACGAGTTACTGGGCCAACACGCCGAAGTTCTTCGTCAGTTACCTCAAGAGCATGTGGGGCGACGCGGCGACGGCCGAGAACGATTGGGGCTACGGCTGGCACCCGCGGATCTCGGGCGACCATTCGCACATGCCGATGATGATCGCGATGGAAGAAGGGCGGGTGAAGGGCATGTTCGCGGTCGGGCAGAACCCGGCCGTCGGCGGCCAGAACGCCATCTACCAGCGCAAGGCGCTCGGCAAACTCGACTGGTTAGTCGTCAAGGACAACTTCGAGACCGAGACGGCGGCCTTCTGGCGCACCGCGCCCGAAATCACCAGCGGCGAAATCGACCCTGCCGACATCCCGACCGAGGTCTTCTTCTTCCCGAGCACCCAGGTCGGGGAGGCGGACGGCTCGTTCACCAACACCCAGCGGCTCATCAAGTTCCACTTCAAGGCCGCCGACCCGCCGGGCGACTGCCGCTCCGACCTGTGGTTCACCTACCACCTCGGCAAGCGGCTGCAGGCGATGTACGCCGATTCCGACCTGCCGCGCGACCAGGGGATCAAGAACCTCGTCTGGGACTACGAACCGGACCCGGAAGAGGTCGAGCACTGGGCGATCAAGGACGAACCGAGCGCCTTCAAGGTCATGCGCGAGATCAACGGCTACGTTTCCGGCAACCCGGAGGAGCACCTGCCGGGGTTCGCCGCGCTCAAGGCCGACGGCACGACCACCTGCGCCTCCTGGATCTACTCCGGCGTCTTCCCCAAGGCCGGCATCGAGAACCTGCGGGCCGCCCAGCGCGACCCGACCCCGGTGACGGCGGACCTCGACGGCGAGACGCTCATGGGCGCGTCGCTGAACTGGGGGTTCGCCTGGCCGGCCAACCGCCGCATCCTCTACAACCGAGCCTCCGCCCGACCGGACGGCTCCCCGTGGTCGCCCGAAAAGGCGTGGGTGTGGTGGGACCCGGAGGGCGTCATCGAAGGGTCCGACACGCCCGGCAAGTGGGGCGGGCTGGACGTGCCGGACTTCGTGCTCGGCAAGGCGCCGGACACCCCGGCCGACCCCGAGGGCATCGGGCTCGACGCCCACTCCGGGGCGGACCCGTTCATCATGAAGATGGACGGCAAGGGCTGGCTGTTCACCCCGACCGGGCTGGTGGACGGGCCGTTCCCGACCCACTACGAACCCGCCGAATCGCCGGTCGGCAACGCGCTCTACCCGAACCAGCCGAACAGCCCGGTGTTCAAGCGCTGGGACGTGGCCGGCAACGAGGCCGCGGGCTTCAACAGCCCCGATTACCCCTACGTGCTGACGACGTACCGGCTGACCGAGCACCACCTGTCCGGGGTGATGAGCCGCTGGTTGCCGTGGCTGACCGAGCTGATGCCGGAGTTGTTCGTCGAGATCAGCCCGGAGCTGGCCGGTGAGAAGGGGATCGCCAACACGGACATGGTCCGCGTCTTCACGCCGCGCGGCGAAATCACGGCCAAGGCGTTGGTGACCCGCCGCATGCAGCCGATGACGGTGAACGGGCAGACGCTCCACCACGTCGGGTTGCCGTGGCACTGGGGGTACCAGGGTGTCGTCACCGGCGCCGTGACCAACGACCTGTCGCTGATGGTGGGCGACCCGAACGTCTCCATCCACGAGGCGAAGGCGTTCGTCTGCAACATCGAGAAGGGGTGATGGCCATGGAGTCCGCGACACCCACGGCCATGCCTGCGACCGTGGCGACGCCGCAACCCAGCGCGAACGAGACCATCGAGCCGGTGCCGGGCGAGGAGGTCAACCCGCCCGGGGCGTTCCCGGCGGAGCCGATGGGGTTCTACACCGACACGACGGTCTGCATCGGCTGCAAGGCCTGCGAGGTGGCCTGCAAGAGCTGGAACGGGCTGTCGTCCACCAACGGCGGCGCGAACGTCCTGTCCGGCAACTCCTACGACAACACCGGGCAACTGGACGGGCAGCACTGGCGGCACGTCAAGTTCATCGAGCAGTTCGAGGAGGACCGTACCGGCGGCCGCTGGCTGATGATGAGCGACGTGTGCAAGCACTGCGTGCATGCCGGTTGCCTCGAGGTCTGCCCGACCAACGCGATCATCCGCACCGAGTACGACACGGTCGTCATCCAGGCGGACGTCTGCAACGGCTGCCGCGACTGCATCGCCGCCTGCCCGTTCGGCGTGATCGACATCAACCCGGTCAACAACACGGCGATGAAGTGCACCCTTTGCTACGACCGGATGGCGGCGGGCATGGTCCCCGCCTGCGCGCAGGCCTGCCCGACCGCCAGCATCCAGTTCGGCCCGATCGCGGAATTGCGCGAGCGCGGCGCGGCGCGGGTCGAGCAACTCAACGAACAGGCGCGCGACGCCGGCCGCGAGGAGGACGCCTACCTTTACGGCGCCGACGAGTCGATCCTGGGCGGACTCAACTCGTTCTACCTGCTGGTGGACGAGCCGGAGGTCTACGGCCTGCCGCGCGAACCCAAACTGCCGTCGCAGAACCTGCCGGCGACCGGCGCACTGACCGCGGTCGGCGCGGCGGCGATGGGCGTGCTCGGGCTGATCGGGTTCCGCAAGTACCGGATGGACGGATTCGCCGAGGAAGCCCGGCAGCAGGGCGAAACCGAGATCGTCATCCAGCCGGGCGAAGAGACGCGGGTGATCCGCCACGAGGGCGACGGAACGGAGGAGGCGCGCGGTGGATAACCTCCTGCCGGTGCTGGCTCAGGTCGCGCCGAGCGACACCTTCTTCACCCTGTCCCCGAACTGGGGCTGGCTGATCGCGCTCTACTTTTTCGTCGGCGGGGTGTCCGGCGGGGCGGCGTTCCTGGCCGCGATGCTGGACATCTTCGGCGGCCCGGCCGAGCAGCCGATGGTCCGCATCGGCTATCTCGTCGCCATCGTCGGGCTCGCGATCTGCGCTCCGCTGCTGATCGTGGACCTGACGCTGCCGTTGCGGTTCTGGCACATGCTCTGGCAGAGCAACGCCGGCGGCCTGATGTTCAAGTGGTGGTCCCCGATGTCGCTGGGCGTCTGGATCATCTCCCTGTTCGCGGTGTTCCTCGGGCTGGCCACGCTCGGCGCGTTCGCAAAGGCGGGCTGGTTGCGGCTGCCGCGCGCGCTGGCGGTGCTGGGGGAGGGGACGTTCGGCAAGATCCTCTCGGCGCTGGCGGGGATCGGCGGGCTGTTCCTCGCCGGGTACACCGGCAGCATCCTTGCCGGTTCGAACCGGCCGCTGTGGGGCGACACGACGCTGCTGGGACTGCTGTTCCTGCTGTCCGGCATTTCGGCCGGCGGCGCGGCGATGCTGCTGGTCGGTCGCCGGTGGGGATCGCGCGCCGCCATCGGCTGGATTGGTCAGATGGACGTCTGGAGTTCGCTGCTGGAACTGGTCGTGCTGGTCGTCATGCTGGTTGGGCTGGGCGCGGTGGCGACGCGGGTGCTGGGCAACGGCTGGGGCGTGGCGCTGCTGGTCGGTACCGTGCTGCTCGGCATCCTGCTGCCGATCCTGATGCACTGGCGGCCGCGGATGCTGGGCGCGGCGACGGTTCCAGTCGCCGCCATCCTCGTGCTGCTGGGCTCGTTCGTGCTGCGCTCGGTGATCGTGCTCGCCTCGGAGGCGGTGTGATGGCCGGCGTGGGACGGAGGTTCCCGGTCCTGGTCGCGTGCGGCGCGGTGGCGCTCGGGCTGGCGGCCTGCGGTCCGGAGGGCGCACGCGTGCGCGGCGGCGACCCCGGGGCGGACATCGGCAACTGGCCGGGCGACCCGGGATCGGTCCAACTCTTCAACGTGGACGACCGGTTCGCGCGCATCTTCTTCGACACCCCGGACGAGTTGCCGACGGCGGCGGCGGGCGAACCCTTGATGGAGCCGACGACGATCCCGCCGGGGGCCGCGGCGACGGCGGAAGGTGGGACAATCCCGGTGGCGTCGCCGGAATCGCTGCCGGCGACGCCCGGGGCGACCCCCGGGGCGACCCCTGGCGCAACGCCGCTCGCGGGAGCAACGCCCGTCGAAGAGCCACAACCCGATCTGGCGACCCCGGACCAGACCGGCGGCGACGGCTCGACCGGCTCGGCGCTGCCGGGCACGCCGACGGCGGTCGCCTCGCCGGGCGCGGCCACTCCGGAGACCGACGGTTCGCCGGCCACCGCGACTCCCTGACATCGACGACGCTGGAGGACCGATGACGTTGCCGACGATGCAGGCCGGCGGCGCGGGCGGCCGGATCGCGACCCTGCGGGCGTCGCACCCCGAAGCCGGCGCGCTGCTCGACCTGATCGAGGAGGTGGTCGCGGCCGCCGCCGACCCGGCCTGGGATGCGGCGGCGGCGGCCACGCGCCTGCCCGCCGAACGCGACCAGGCAGGGCCGGTGCTTGCCGGCGCGACGATCCCGCTGGATCGCGAGGCGACGGACCGCTGGGCGCGGCGGGTGCTTCGCCTCGCCGGTGAGAGCGCCCCGGCAAGCGCTTCGCTGCTGGGCGCGGCGGATGACACGTCGTTCGACGCGCTCGCCTGGTTCGGGGCGGTTGCCGCCGGCGACGACCTCGCCCTGCACGCGCAGGCGAGGGCCCTGCAGGCCGACCCGGGCCAGTACGGCGCGGCGGGCGCGTTCGCGGTGATGCCGCTGTTCCACGCCCTGCGGCGGCGCTGGGGCGGGCTGGCGACCCCGAACTGGGACTCGGGCGCCTGCCCGGTCTGCGGCGCGTTCGCCGCGATGGGGGAGATGCGCGGGCTGGACCGGGCGCGGCGGTTGCGCTGCGCCCGCTGCGGCCACGACTGGGCGTTTCCGGCGATGCGCTGCTTCGCCTGCGACGAAACCGACCACGCCAAGTTGACCACGCTGGCCCCGGAAGGGCAGGCCGAGGCGACCCGCGCGTCGGCCTGCGACACCTGCGGGAGTTTCATCAAGGAACTGGCGACGCTGCGCGCGTGGGCCGCCGACGAGATCGTGCTGGCCGACCTGTCGTCGCTGGAACTGGACGTGGCCGCGATCGATGCCGGGTTCCGCCGACCGGAAGGCCCGGGGCTGCCGATCGACCTGCGGGTGGTGGACGCATGAGCGCCGAATCCCCCACGGACGCGCCGCGGCCAGGCGCGGTCTGCGCCGCGCTGCTCGGGGCGCTCGACGGATCCGACGGCCGCCGCAAGCGGCGCAAGCGCAACACGACGCCCGACGCGCTGGGCATGGCGATCAAACGCGACCTGCTGGCCGCCGCGGCCTCCGCGGACCCCGACCCGGACGCCTTCGAGGGCTGGTTGCTGGAGCAGGTGCTGGCCGCGGGCGGCAATTCCGGTGCGGTCCGCGCGATGGCGCAGGAGATCCTGCGCGAATGGCAGGTGGCCCTCGCCGCGCCGTCGTTCCGGCACTGGCTGGAGACCGGCTCCCCAACCGACGACCGACGGCCGGGAACGGACCACGGACTCGATCCCCGGTAGGCGAAGGGCGGGGCCGGATGGCATGCCGGTCGCGGGCGCCGAACCTCGGTTGAGCGCGCGTTTCGGTGCCGCCTCCCCGTCAACCCGGGCTTGTCGAGGGATCTTGTCTCGCAGTCGAGGAGTCGAGCAACGACGAGATCCCTCGACAGGCTCGGGATGACGGGAGGCAAGACCGCCGCGATCTACACGCCGCCGGCGCTGAGGCTGTCTTCGGCGGCGATCTGCAGTTCCTCCGGGGTCGCGTTTTCGGCGCCGGGGTACACGAAGCCGGCTTCGACGAACGAGATCACCGGGGTGCCGATGGGCGCCCATTCGTAGACCCAGGCGGCAACGTCCAGCGGCAGGTTGACGCAGCCGTGGCTCATGGTCTGCCCGAAGTTGTTGTGCCAGTACGCGCCGTGGAGCGCCTCGGCCTGCAGGTTGAAGTACATGACGTCCGGCACGTCGGCCACGCCGTAGGGGATGCTGCCCGGCGGTGGCCCGCCGCCCTCGCTGACGATCCAGACCACTTTGCCGTTGGGGTCGGTCGCCCCGCGCATGTCCTCGAAGCGCTTCTTGTAGCGGACGCGGAAGCTTCCGAGTTCGGTCTTGTTCGGCCACAACCCGGTGCTGATCGGGCTGGAGAGCGCCAACTGGTCCCCGGCGTAGCAGTCGATGCGCTGGCGGGTGACGTTGACGTCGATCCGCTTGGCGCCCGGCGCGGCGGGGTCGCCGCCGCCCGGCGCGGGGTTGGGCAGCGAAAGGAACAGGTTCTCGTCATCGACCGGCAGCCCGCCCTGCGGCACCGGGTCGGTGGAGACGCCGAGCCGGCGCGCGAGTTCTTCGCCGAGCGGAGCCAGTTGCGGCCCGTCGGCGGTTTCCAGCAGCAGCCCGCCCTCGAACCACTGGCCGAGCATGCCGCGTTCGTTGACCGGCCCGGACAGCGGCAGGCCGAGGTAGAATCGCCCCTCGTGGGCGTCGTACCACGCGGCGAATTCGTCGAGGACCGGCGCGCCGAGGTCGCCGTAGACGCCGACCCAACCGTCGAGCATCGTGCCGGGCGGGAGCGCCCAGTCGCCGGTGCGGAGGTCGGCGCCGCCGTGCATCCGCTTGCCGTCGGCGCGGAACCCGCCCCGCCGCTCGCCGAGCAGCGTCTTGCCGACCGGCATGAAGCGGACGAACGGTTCCAGCGTCCACGCCAGCTCGGGGATGAACTGGATCACCCCGCGCTCGACCACCTGGCTCCAGACGCCGTCGGCGGTTTCGAACGGCTCGGAGATCGGGTTGCCGAAGAAGCGGTCGCGCCCGGTGACGCGCCAGTAATCGAGCAGGATGCCGGACATGGTGTGGCCGGTCGGCTTCACCCAGACCGTCATCTGGGTTTCGCCGATGGACTGCGAGCGCGCCTGCCCGTTGTCATCGACGACGACGAGTTCCTGCGCCGCGGCGGCCGGCGCGATCCCCACGCCCCGGCCCAGCGGCCCGCCCTTGCGCGGCACGAGCAGCGACGCCGCCCCAGCGCCCGCCAACGCCACGAAGCGCCGGCGGTCGATCCGCCCGCGCAATCCTCCAGACCCCCGCCTCGCCATGGATTGTGACCCCCCGGTCGCTGCCGCCGGCCGCGCCCCTCGATCGCGCCGCCGGGCGGCGCATTTCCCCACGTTTGAGGATACCATCGCCGGCGATTCGGGCAACGTTCGGCCCCGCCGCGGACGGAGGATTACGCATGTCCCTGGAGGGCGCATTCTCGGCCGCGGCGGCGGACTGGACGGCCTACTTCGCGTTCACCGGCGGGGCAGCAGCCGCGCTGCTCGGCTTGCTGTTCGTGGCGGTGTCGCTCCGGCTGGACCTGTTCCGGCGGCCCGAGGTCGCCGACATCCGCGACGACGCCACGGCGACGTTCGGCACGCTGCTGGCGGCGATGGCCATCGCCGGCGTGGTCCTCGCGCCGAATGCGCGGCCCGGCGTGGTCGGGGGTGTCGCGATCGCCGTGGGTGTGGCGGGCGTCTGCGCCGCGGCGTGGTTGGTGCGCCAGTGGTGGCGGGTGAACGCTGCCGCGAGGGCCGACGGCTCGGCGCTAAACCCGCGCGATGCCGGGTTCCTCGCGATCCTCGGCCTGCCCTTCGTCGGCCTGCTGGCGGCGGGCATCGCGCTGCGTGGCGGCGACACCGGGCCGCTGGCGCTGCTCGCCACGTCGCAGGGCCTGCTGCTCGGGACCGGATCGCTGGCCGCATGGTTGATGCTCGCCCACGCCCGCCCCGGCGACGGATAAAAGGAGTGCCGGGCGCCGAGTGGACGAAGTCGGCACGTCGGCAAGCACGGAAACGGCGTGCCGTCGAGCGGGCCTACCATTCTCGGCACTCGGCACTCGGCACTCGGCACTCGGCTAGCGTTTGACACCGATGGACGTGGGGCTGCGTTGTATCATTCGGGCCGGCAAACCGGAGCACCCCGCGGCGCCCAGCCGGCGCCCGCCCACCGCGCCACGCACCCATCCGGAGGACGCACGCTCGATGACCACTTCCTTCCGCTCGCAGAACGCCGCGCGGCTCAGCCGCCGGGCCGCCGTCGCCGCGCTTGGCGGCGCCATGCTGCTGCCGCTGCGGGCTCGCGCCCAGGACGAATCCGAAGACGGCGACGCCGGGTCCGGCATCGCCGAAGTGCCGTCGTTTGGCGGCCGCCGGCCCGGCCCGATCGACGTGCTCGCCGGCGGCGTCAAGGACCGCCGCCGCGGCCAGGCGCTGACCCCCATCCAGTTGGTGATCCCCGACGCCGGGGTGGACGCCGTGATCGAAGTCGGCACCATCACTCCCGAAGGGGTGATGCAGGACCCGTCCGGGTCGTGGGTCATCTCGTGGTACGACGTGCTCGGCGCGCCGGGCATGGGCAGCAACGTCGTGATGTCCGGCCACCTCGACTACTGGGACGTCGGGCCGGCGGTCCTCTGGAACCTGCCGGCCCTCCCGATGGGCTCCGGGCTGTCGCTGGTGATGGAGGACGGGCAGCAGTTCGATTACGCGCTCGACAACCTGCGCCTCTACCACGTGGCGAACGAGTTGACGCCCGAGGTGATCCAGACCGAGATCGTCGGCCCGACCGACCGCGAGGCGCTCACGATCATCACCTGCGGCGGCGAGTTCGACTACAACGCCGGGCACTACCTGCAACGGTACGTGGCGCGGGCCTACAAGGTCTGATCCGCCGCCCCGCTCGCGAGCATATCGCGGGACCGGGCCCTGCGCCTCCGCCGTCGGGACGCCGATCGCGGGCCGGCGCAGGGCCCGTTCGTTCGCCCGCCATCGTGGCTGGCCGCCGATTTTTCGTCCGTTCCGCCGCGCATCACCGCTCCAGGATGTTCCCGCGATGACCGCTCCCGCCAACCTGCTGCCGCCGATCCTCGCCGGCCTCGCGCCCTCTCCGGGCGCCGGGGTTGCCGACGTGGCCGCGCTCCTGACCGAAGACCGGATCGGCCCGCGCGACGGCGCCGGCAAGACTTGCGTGGTCGCCATGAGCGGCGGCGTCGATTCGGCGGTGACGGCACTGGTGATGCGCGAGCGGGGCTACCGGGTGGTCGGCATCAACCTGCGGTTGTTCTCGCCGAACGATCCCGACCACCGCGCCAACCCGTGCTGCGGCATCCCGGCGATGGACGACGCGCGGATGACGTGCGCCACGCTCGGCATACCGTTCTACGCGGTCAACATGGAGACCGAGTTCGGGCGCGGGGTGATCGACCGCTTCGTGGACGAATACGCCTCCGGCCGCACGCCCAATCCGTGCCTGGAGTGCAACCGGACGGTCAAGTTCGTCCACCTCGTCGAGCGGGCGCACCTGCTCGGCGCGGACTGCCTCGCGACCGGCCACTACGCCCGGATCGTGCACGCGGAGCCGGGATCGGGCGAGCCGCACCGGCTGTTCCGGGCGCTGGACCCGACCAAGGACCAGAGTTACGTCCTGCACGCGCTGACGCAGGAGCAACTCGGCTACGTCCGATTCCCGCTCGGCAACCTGCGCAAGACCGAGACGCGCGAGCTGGCGCGGGCGTTCGGGCTGCCGGTGGCGGACAAGGCCGAGAGCCAGGAGATCTGCTTCGTCGGCAATCGCTCCTACGCCGAGTTCGTCTCAGCCCGCCGCCCGGATGCGGTGCGGCCCGGCGAGGTCGTGGATAGCGCCGGCGCGGTGCTCGGGGAGCACAAGGGCTTCGTCCACCATACGGTGGGGCAGCGGCGCGGGCTGGGCATCGCGGCGAAGGAGCCGCTGTACGTGCTGCGGCTGGAGCCGGTCGCCAACCGGGTCGTCGTCGGCACCCGCGCCGAAGCGGCGGCGACGGGGCTGGTCGCCGACGGCGTCGCCCTCATTTCGGGCGATTGGCCGGGCGAACCGTTCGCCTGCGAGGCGGTGGTGCGCTACCGCGGCCAGCCCCACCCGGCGACGGTGACGCCCGGACCGGAGCCCGGAGCGGCGCGCATCGCGTTCGACGGCGACGGGCCGATCGCCTCCCCCGGGCAGGCGGTGGTTTTCTACGCTGGGGATGAAGTGCTGGGCGGCGGGCGGATCGTGGCGGCGGAACCGGCGGGTTCTTTCGGCTCCTGAGCGGACCGGAGCGCCTCGGCAGCCGCCCCTTGCCCGTAGTGTGGCGCCGCTCCGCCCATTAGCCACCACCGGCAAACCAATCGAGTCCGGCGCTCCCCACCGTCATCCCGAGCCTGTCGAGGGATCTCGTCGTTGCACGAAGTCGGGAAGAACGAGATCCCTCGACAGGCTCGGGATGACGTTTGAGCTGCGCGCGGGCGCGATGGATGGCCGCGTCGATGCCGCACTGCCAACAACGTTCGCTGGCCGTCATTCGTCGGCGGACGAGGCGTTCTCCGGCGCATGATTGCGCTCCCAATCGGCGCGGTCGAGCGCGTATTCGACTTCGCCGTGTTCCGTGCCGGGCAGCGGGTCGTCCCACTCCAGGTGGAACGTGCGGACGTGGCGGAGCCCGCACTTCTCCATCACGCGGCGCGAGGGAAGGTTGACGGCCATCGTTTCGGCGAACACGAGCCGCAGGCCGTGGCGTTCGAACCCGGCGCGGATCAGCGCGTGCGCGCCCTCGGTCGCCAATCCTTTGCCCCAGGCGGAGGCGCGAAGCCGGTAGCCGAGTTCGGTTTCGTCCGCGGGCCGGTTTTCGACGGGGTGGAGGGCGAACCAGCCGAGGAACGCCCCGCTGGCGCGGTCGGTGGCGACCCAGTAGCCGCTCCCCGCGAACCGGTCGCGGTACTCCCGCTCGATTTCCTCGCGGGGAATGGGATCGCCGCCGGTCAGGAAGCGCATCACCTCGGGGTCGTTGTGGAGGACGAAGAGGTCGTCCACGTCGGCGTCGGTGAACCGCCGCAGGATCAAACGCTCCGTTTCGAGGCGGTCGTCCATGCGTCCTCCCTGCTGCCGCGCCCGCACGTTTCTGGCATCGTCCGGCCACGGCGGGTAGCGGCAACAGGACAGGAAGGGCCAGCCACGGCAGATCCGTGGCCGGCCCTTCCGCGCCAAACGATCTTGGTAGGTCGGCTACTCGTCGTCGTCCCCGTCGCCGCCGACGGCCGCCTTGAGCTGCGTGCCGGCGCGGAACGCCGGGCTCTTGCGGGCGGCGATGGTCATCGGTTCGCCGCTGCGCGGGTTGCGGCCCTCGCGGGCGGCGCGCTCCACGACGCGGAAGGAGCCGAAGCCGCTGATGGTCACCTCGTCGCCCTTGGCGAGGGCGTCCTGGATGGCGTCGATGAGGGCGTTGACGGCGGTGCTGGCCTGCGACTCCGTCAGCTTGGCTTCGCGGGCGACGACCTTGACCAGATCCTGCTTGCGCATCGAGATCCTTTCCATTGCCGGTGCTGGTTCGCGGACCGGGCCGCGGCGGCGAAACAGGCCGCTGCCCGGCTGGTAGTCCGCGAGTCTAGCATCGGGATTACCGGAAATGGTAGGCGCAGAGCCAGAATCAGCCGACGGCGCGCCGCTGCCTGGCGGCCTCGAAGAGCAGCACCGCGCCGGCCGCGGCGGCGTTCAGGGACTCGACGCCGCCGGCCAGCGGGATGGCGATCGCCTCGGTCGCGATCGCCTCGACCGCCGGAGAGACGCCCTCGGCCTCGGACCCAACGAGAAGGGCCGCGGGACCGGTCCAGTCGATACTGTCGTAGGTTGGGGCGGCATCGGCGCGCGAGACGGCGATCATCGGCAGATCCCGCCGGAGCTCGTCCATCGCGGTGTCGTCGAGGTGGCGCAATGGCACACGGAAATGCGCGCCCATCGCGGCACGGACCACCTTCGGGTTGAACGGATCGACGGTTTCCGGCGCCAGGTACACGGCGGTTACGCCGGCCCCGGCAGCCGTCCGCAGCAGGGTGCCGAGATTGCCGGGATCGCGCACGCGGTCGATGACCAATACCAGCGGGGTGGCGCCCTCGTCGATCGGCAGCGCGGGCATCGGGAGGACCGCCAGGACCCCCTGCGGGGCGGCGACCTCGCTCAAGCCGTCGAACAGCTTCGCGGCCACCGGGCGGACCGGCGTGGTCGGCGGCAGGTCGCGCGGCAGCGCATCGCGCGTGCCCTCGCGCAGGAGCACGAGGCTCGGGGCGATGCCGGCGGCCACCGCGTCGGCGAGCGCCCGCTTGCCCTCGGCAACGAACGCGCCTTCCTGCGTGCGCCGGTCGCGCCGCGCCAGCAAGGCCCGGACGCGGGCGATGGCCGGGTTGACCGGGGAGGTGATGGGATCGGGCATCGGCTGCCGGTTCGGGTCGGGCATCGGGACTGGCTCCCGTCCTTCGTTCGTGGTGCCGGGTGCCGCGTGTGGGTGCCAGGTGCTACGTGCTACGGACGAGCATCGCAGATTCGGCACTCGGCACTCGGCACTCGGCGCGCTTCCACTCGACTTCTCGACTCCTCGACTCCTCGACTCGGAAACGCCAAACGCCCCGCCCCGGAGAACCGGGTGCGGGGCGCGGAGCGCAGCGCGATGGGGCGGTCAGGCCGCCGGCAGCGCCTGCCGGGCGACGGCGACCACCGCGGAGAAGGCGGCGGCATCGCGGACGGCGAGGTCGGCCAGCATCTTCCGATCGACCGCGACGTTGGCGAGCGTCAGCCCCTGGATCAGCCGGGAGTACGACAGGCCGTTGAGGCGGGCCGCCGCGTTGATGCGCACGATCCACAGCCGGCGCATGTCCCGCTTGCGGTTGCGGCGGTCGCGGTAGGCGTACGCCAGCGACCGCATCATCGATTCGTGGGCCCGCTTGAACAGACGGTTGTTGGTGCCGTAGTGGCCCTTGACCTGGGCGAGGACCTTCTTGTGCCGGCGGTGGCCGGCGACGCCGCGCTTGACTCGCATGGGGTGACTGCGCTCCTCGGAACGGGGCCGCCGGGCGGCGGCAGGACGGGACGGGATCGCCGCCGGCTAGTCGATGCCGTAGGGGATCAGGCGCTGGACCTTCTGCTCCAGGCTCTTGTCGAGCCGCAGCATGCGGTCGAACTGCCGCTTGGTGCGCGGGGCCTTCTTGCGGCGGTTGTGGCTCTTCATGCCCTTGGCGTGCATGATGACGCCGGTGGCGGTGACCTTGAACCGACGCTTGGCGCCGCTATGCGTCTTCAACTTCTGCTTCGTCACGATCCCTGTCCTCTTTCTGCGCGGGCGATTGTTTGGCCTTCAACGGGTTCACGAACAGGATCATCGTCCGCCCTTCCATCCGGGGCGGCCCCTCCATGGTGCCGTGCGGCCGAAGCTGCTCGGCGAGCTGGTCGAGGAGGCCACGGCCGATGTCGGGGTGGGCCATCTCGCGGCCGCGGAAGAGGACCGTGAGCTTCACCTTGTCGCCCGCGTCCAGGAACTTGGCGGCCTGCCGGCCCTTGGTCTCCAGGTCGTGGTCGTCGATCTTCGGCCGGATGCGGACCTCTTTCAGCTCGACGACGTGCTGGTTCTTCCGCGACTCGCGCTCCTTGCGGGATTGCTCGTAGCGGAACTTGCCGTAGTCCATGAGCCGGCAGACCGGAGGGATGGCGTTGGGAGCCACCTCGACCAGGTCGAGGCCCCGCTCTCGTGCCATCTGGAGGGCCTGGAAAGTCGGGATGATGCCGACCTGCGTGCCTTCCTCATCGATGAGCCGGACCTCACGGATCCGGATGCGCTCGTTGACGCGCGTCTGCACGGGTCTGGAAATGGCTGGACCTCCCGTCGTCGTGGTGCTATCCGCAGGCGTCGATGGCACGCACCGACGCATCCCCAGATGCCCGGGGCTGGACTGGGAGGATACCACGCTCGTGCCGCCTCGGCAACGCGGCGCATCGATTCGGTGCTGCGTATTGCCGTTCTTCGCGCTGGATCGGAACACGGCCCGGAATCCCAGTGGCGAACTCGGGATGACCGGACAGCGGCCCGAAACGCGCGTTCAGTCTTTCGCCGCCTCGATCAGGATCGCGGTCAGGTCTTCCGGCGCGGCGTATTGCGGGTTGTGGTCGGTCTCCAACTCGACGTAGCGCCAGCCCGGCTCGGTGCGGGCGCGTTCGGCCGAGCGCTCCAAACCTGGCATGGCGGGCGCGGTGCAGCGGACGTAGGTCCGCGGAATGCCGGCCAGCGCGGCCGGGTCGTAGCGCAGCGGCTGGCGGAAGCTGGCCAGCGGATGCGGGTGGCGGCGATCCGGCCCGGGCCGATTCGGGTGGGAGGGACCGGAGGCGGGCACAAGCCAGCCGAACCCCTCGGCCGCGGCCAGCGTTTCGAACCGTTCGCGGGCGCCGGGTTCGGTGAGGTCGAAGAGGCATTCGCCGTCGCGCGGGGCGAAGGCATCGACGTAGACGAGGCGGGCGACGCGGTCCCGCGCCCGCGCCGCAGCGCCGGTGGCGACCATGCCGCCGTAGGAGTGCCCGACCAGCATGACGTCGCGCAGGTCTTCGCACTCAAGCACGCCGAGGACGTCGCGGACGTGGGTGTCGAGATCGATTTCCGGGGATAGCAGGTGCGCGCGTTCTCCGAGCCCCGTGTACGTCGGCGTGAAGACGTCGTGACCGGCGGCGCGCAGCAAGGGCCGCACCGTCATCCAGGCCCAGCCGCCGCCCCATGCGCCGTGCGCGATCACGAAGGTCGCCATGCCGCCCTCCCGGGTGCGCCGTCGCGGATGTCGCGGCGGGGATCATCCGGCAGGCGACGACGGGTGGCAAGAGCGCGCATCGGGGCGGGCAGGCTTCGGCGCGGGCCGCGGCGCTGGCGGACCGGTACGCCAGTGCGGAGATCGTGACCGCTGGTTGGGGAGGCATTCACGGGACGGTGATTGACGGAAGGCCAAGGACCGCTAGTATGTAAAGTATGGACATTCCATTGAAATCACGAGGTGGCCGGTCAGCAAGGAGGTGTTGTTGTGGACCACATCTGCGTCGTCTTCCCCATCCTGCCGGGCAAGACGGAGGACGCCCGCGCCTTCCAGCGCGAATTGGACACGGTGCGCAAGGCCGATTACGACATCTCCGAGCGGCGGATCGGCATCACGAAGGAGTATTGGTTCATCGCTTCGACGCCGGTGGGCGACGTGCTGGTTGCCTACATGGAGAGCGCCGACTTCAACGGCTCGTTCGGGGCATTCGTGGCCTCCCAGGACGAGTTCGACCAGTGGTTCAAGCGTCGCCTGGCCGAGGCGACCGGCGTCGATCTGAATAGCCCGCCGCCGGACATGGCGCTGCCGGAACTCGTCTCGAGCTACGAGGCCTGACCGTCCGGGCCGGTATCCGATCAGTCCCCGGCCTGCGCTGGACGCGCCGCGTGGGCGCGGGGCGCGTCGTCGGCGGACGGCGCGGGGATGCCGACGGGCTGGGGGAGGACGACCCGGCAGGTTTCGCAGACGACCACGAACAGGAACGCCATGATCAGCGCGTGGGCCATCGTGCTGGCGAACGAGAGGTTCGTCCACGGCAGGAACGCCCCGCTGAGCGCCTGGGCGGCGACCAACAGGACGGATACGCCGCCCAGATTCGCGAGGTCCGGGCGCTCCGGGATGCGCCGCGCCCACAGCCACATCGCAACCAGCAGCGCGCCGACCGCCGCCGCGGCGAGGCGGTGGCCGAAGACGATCCCTTCCGGCCCGGTGAAGCCGGGGAACCACTCGCCGTTGCACAGCGGCCAGGTGGTGCAGGCCATCGAGGCCTTGGCGTGGCGCACGTAGGCCCCGAGGTAGGCCACGGCGGTGACCGCCAGCAGGGTTCCCCACGCCGCGCGCCGGAAGGCTGTGGGCACGGCGGCGTCGTTGCGCGGCGGCCGGTCGGGCCCTTCGCCGAGGACGCGCGCCATCAAGGTGACGCTGGCCAGCGCGGTCAGCGAGATGCCGAAGTGGAGGGCCAGCACCGGGGCGCTCTGCGGCCACATGACGGCGGCCGCGCCCATGCCCGATTGCAGTAACAGGGTGAAGATGGTCAGCGGGATGAGGGCCTTCAGTTCCGGCAACTGGCGGCGGAACCGGAAGGCGGCCACGCAGGCGGCGGCCAGCAGCAGCCCCTCGATGGAGGTGACGAGGCGGTGGCTGTACTCGACCGCCGTCTCGAAGGCGTACTCGGGGATGAACTGCCCGTGGCACAGCGGCCACGAACGGCCGCAGCCCTCCGCCGAACCGGTCTTGGTGACCGTCGCGCCCATGAGCAGCACGAGCAGCATGCCGATGGCCGCCGCCCAGGAAAGCCGTCTCGCCAGCGTGAGCATCGAAAACCGTCCAGTGCCGAGAGCCGAATGGATGCGCCGGGCGGATGGATCGCGCGGCCGCCGAATTGTACGCCCGCCCGCGCGCGAGTTCGCGGTCGCCGCGCAAGGGTGCCCGTTCCGGTGACGTTCAGGCGGGCCCGTCCGGCGGCGCTTCGCCGGCGAGGGCGGCGATCCCGGCCGCCCAGGCGGCGTCGGGGTCGGCATCGGGCGGGAAGCGGCCGTCGAGTTCGAGGATGACCATGCCGTGGGCGAACGCCCAGGCGGCGCGCGCCCGGTCGGGATCGCCCAGCACGAGCACGAGCGGCGCGGCGGCCCGGGCTTCGACCCCCGGCCGCAACCGTTCTCGCGGCAACGGGCCGGTCGTCATCAGCCGGTACAGGTGCGGGTTGGCGCGGGCGTAGGCGCGGTAGGTCGCCGCGAGTGCGTTCAGCGTCGGCGGCCCCTGGGCCAGCGCCCGCTCGAAGGCGTCGGCGATCTCCTCGAACCCGGCGTTCATCAGCGCGACCTCGACCGCGCCCTTGTCGGGGAAGTGCTTGTAGAGCGAGGGCGCGCGCATCCCCACGGCTTCTCCGAGCCGCCGCATCGTGAGTGCCTCCGCGCCGCCCTCGTCGAGGATCGAGCGCGCGGCGGCGACGATCTCGGCGGCGCGGGCGGTCGTCCGTTCGGGTTCGATCATGCGGGCTCCTCCGGATGGTCGCCGGATTGTACGGACGCTTCGACGCGGACCTTCAGCGCCCTGTTCATCGCTTCGAACCCTGCCCGCGTGCCCGCTTCGGCGAAGCGCAGCACGAGCGGGGCGAGCAGGCCGGAGAACCGCTCCTCCTGGACGAAGCGCACGCGCTCCGGCCCCAGCGGTTCGATGCGGAAGGCGTGCTCGCCGTCGAACAGGCCCGGCGGGCCGGCGTGGCCAAGCCAGCGCAACTCCCGGCCCGGCGTCGCCGCCAGCACCGTGGGCCGGAAGCGCATGCCGCGCCCGCCCGGCGGCCGCAGATCGGTGTCGAGCCGCGCGCCGACGGCGGCCTCGCCGTCCAGCCGGGGGATGAACGGGTTCCAGTCGGGAAAGGACGCGAAGTCGGTGAGGACGCTCCAAACCCGCTCTGGCGTGGCGGCGATCTCGATCTCGGTGTGCAGGGTGGTCGTCACAGCTGGTTCTGCTCCCACGCTTGGCTCGGCTAACAACGTTAGCAACAACGTAAGCTAACATCGTTAGCACGTCAAGGGAGCGGTCGGTCGGGGTCATGGCGACGTCGTTCGAGGGCCGATGCGAGCCGTGACAATCCCGGCGTCGTGGTCGCCGACAACGCAGGTTGTTTTTCCCTGAGAGTCGACGGAAACGACCTCGGGTGGTATCATTCGTTCGGGAACCAAGCTCTGTGCGAACGCGGGACCTCTGGCCCGCGTTCGTCATGTCTACTCCCATTTCGGACATCCCGCAGGGGTGGCGGTTCCCGGTCCCGGAGGGTTTTGCTGCAAACCCAATCCGCGACAACCGGCGAGCCACCCCGCCCTTCGGCGAGGAGGCGCCCGGCCGTGAAGAGCGACCTGTACACCGCGATCGCCCAGCTCGCCGCCGAACGGGGCATCCCCCGCGAGGCGGTGATGTCGTCGATCGACCAGGCGATCAAGACCGTTTACCGCAAGAACCACGACAACACCGAGGAAGAACTCGACGTCCAGATCGATTCCACGACCGGCGCCATCCGCGTCTTCACCCTGAAGCGCGTGGTGGACGAGATCGAGGACCCGATCAACGACATCACCGTGGCCGACGCCATGGCCTACAGCCCGGCCGCCCGCGTCGGCGAAATCCTCCGCATCGAGCAGCCCGCCGAGAACCTCGGCCGGATCGCCGCCCAGACCGCCAAGCAGGTGGTCATGCAGCGCATCCGCGACTACGAGCGGGACACGGTGTACGAGGAGTTCAAGGACAAGGAGATGGAGCTGCTCAACGGCACGGTGCAGCGGGCCGACTCCCGCGCCGTGATCGTCGAGCTGAACAAGGCCGAGGCGGTGATGCCCGCCCGCGAGCAGGTGCCCAATGAGCGGTACCGCCCCGGGCAGCGCGTCAAGGTGCTGCTGGTCGAGGTCAACCGCGACCAGCGCGGCCCGCAACTGATCGTGTCCCGCTCCCACCCGGGCATGATTCGGCGGCTGTTCGAGGCCGAGGTGCCGGAGATCTACTCCGGCGCAGTCGAGATCATGGAGGTCGCCCGCGAAGCCGGGCTGCGCTCCAAGGTCGCCGTGGCCGCGCGGCAGGAGAAGGTGGACCCCGTCGGCGCGTGCGTCGGCGTCCGCGGCGTCCGCATCCAGAACATCGTCAACGAGCTGTACGGCGAGAAGATCGACGTGATCGAATGGTCGCCGGACACCGCCCAGTTCATCGCCAACGCGCTGTCGCCGGCCAAGCCGAGCAGCGTGACGCTGGACGAGGTGAACAAGGTCGCCACCGTCATCGTGCCGAGCGAGCAGATGTCGCTGGCGATCGGCAAGGAAGGGCAGAACGCCCGCCTCGCCTTCAAGCTGACCGGCTGGCGGATCGACATCAAGGACCCGGCGGCGCTGCAGCAGATGGACGGCGAACTGCTGCGGCAGGCGCGGGCGGCGCTGGCCGAGACCGCGGGCGAGGAGTTCGCCTGGCAGGGGCGGCAGCCGCGGCTGGTCAACCCCGAGGGCTTCATCTCGGTGCGCGACCGCTCCTACGGCCCGCTCGACCCGTCGCTGACCCGCATGAGTGTGGACGTCGATCTCGTCGGCGACGCGCCGGAGCAGGTGCTCGAGGTCTTCTACAACCGCGAATTGCGGGCGCGCTTCGACGCCGCTACGGGCGAACCGTTGCCGCTCGACGACGACGCGCCGCTGACCCCGGCGGCGGCCCCGGCCGCGGCCGAGTAAGGAGACGCGCCATGACCGCCGAGCAGGCCGCGCCGACGGCCGGCGCGGCGACGGGCGGGTCCAGCGCTCCGGGCAAGCGGGGCGGCCGCCCGAAGGGACCCCGGCCGAAGCACGTTCCCCAGCGGACCTGCATCGCCTGCCGGGAACACGATGCGAAACGCGGGCTGCACCGGATCGTCCGGACGCCCGAAGGACCGGTCGAACTCGACCCGACCGGCAAGCGCAACGGGCGCGGCGCGTACCTGTGCAACCGCCCCGCCTGTTGGGACAAGGCGCTTTCGGCCGGCCTGCTGGCCCGGGCCCTTAAGGCCGACATCGCGCCGCACACCGTGTCCGCGTTGCGGGCCTTCGCCACCACGCTGCCGGACGCCAACCCGGCGGCAGAGACAACCCGACCGGAGGCCATGAACGCCGCGGCCGGCGAACGAAAGGACTGATCGACTTATGGCAAATACCTTCCAATCGCGCGGAACCGGCGGGCGGCGGACGGGCGGCGGTGGCCGCGGTCGTGGTCGCGGCAAGGGAGGCCGCGGCGGCGCCCGCACCGTCGCCCTGAAGCGCGACGCTCCGGTCGTGCGCGAACCGGTCACGCTGCCCGCGGTATTGACCGTCGGCGAGCTGTCCGAGAAGTTGCACGCCACCCCGGTTGAGATCATCCAGGAGCTGATCAAGCTCGGGATGATGGCCAACATCAACCAGCAGATCGACTACGCCACCGCCCACCGCGTGGCCACCGCCCTCGGCTGGGAAACCAACGAGGACGTGCCCGAGACGGTGTCGCAGGCGGTCGCCGGTTTCGAGGACCGCCGCACCGCGGCCGAATCCGACCCCGATGCCGTCAACCGGCCGCCGGTCGTGACCATCATGGGCCACGTCGACCACGGCAAGACCAAGCTGCTCGACTCGATCCGCTCGGCCAACGTGGCGGAGGGCGAGGCCGGCGGCATCACCCAGCACATCGGCGCCTACCAGGTCGAAACCCACGGCCGCAAGGTGACCTTCCTCGACACCCCGGGTCACGAGGCGTTCACGGCGATGCGCGCCCGCGGCGCGCAGGCGACCGACGTGGCCGTCCTCGTCGTCGCGGCCGACGACGGCGTGATGCCGACCACCCGCGAGGCGGTCGCTCACATCCGCTCGGCCGGCGTGCCGATGGTGGTCGCGGTCAACAAGATCGATCTGGCCACGGCCAACCCGGACCGGGTCAAGCAGCAGCTCTCCGAGATGGAGGTGATGCCCGAGGAGTGGGGCGGCGACGTCCCGTTCGTCGAGGTGTCGGCCCGCGAGAAGATGGGGCTGGACGACCTGCTCGAGGTCATCCTGCTGGTGGCCGACGTCAACGAACTGAAGGCCAACCCGCGCAAGTCGGCGACCGGTGTCGTCATCGAGGCCAAGGTCGATCCGAAGCGCGGTCCGGTCGCGACCGTCCTGGTCCAGAGCGGCACGCTCAACCTGAAGGACGTCGTCGTCGCCGGTTCCACCTGGGGCCGGATCAAGGCGATGAACGACGACCGCGGGCGCAAGATGCGCCGCGCCGAACCGAGCACCCCGGTCGAGATCCTCGGCCTGCTCGACGCACCGGAAGCGGGCGACCCGTTCGTGACCTTCGAGGACGAGCGCGACGCCCGGCTGCTGGCCGAGCAGCGCCAGGCCGAGAAGCGGTTCGCCGCGCTCTCGACCGCGTCCTCGACCAACAACCTGGTCGATCTGTCCAAGGCGATCCAGGAGGGCGGCACCGCCGAACTCCGCGTCATCGTCAAGTCGGACGTCTCGGGCTCGCTGGGCGCGATCACCGGGATGCTGAACAAGCTCAACGAGGACACGCCGGAAGGGGTGCGCCTCTCGATCACGCTGGCCGCGACCGGCGGCATCAGCGAATCGGACGTCAGCCTCGCCTCGGCGACGCGCTCGATCATCATCGGCTTCAACGTCCGCCCGGACGTGGCGGCCAAGCGGGCGGCCGAGGCCCAGGGCATCGACATCCGCTTCTACAACATCATCTACAAGCTGTCCGAAGACCTCGAAGCGGCCATGAAGGGCATGCTCGCCCCGGTCTTCGAGGACGTCACCGACGGGTACGCCGAGGTGCGCAACACCTTCAAGCTGCCGGGCGGCGACGTGGTGGCCGGTCTCTACGTGCTGGACGGCAAGATCAACCGCAACTCCCGGGCGCGCGTGCTGCGCTCCGGCACCGTCCTCTGGGAGGGCGGCGTGAAGTCGCTCAAGCGCTTCAAGGACGACGTCCGCGAAGTGGCGGCCGGCTACGAGTGCGGTTGCGGGCTCGACGGATTCAACGACCTCCAGGTCGGCGACCAGCTCGAGTTCTTCCACCGGCAGGAAGTGGCCCGGACGTAGGTGTCGGGTGTCGGGTGTCGGGTGTCGGGTTGTCTTGAGCGCGGCGGTCTGTCCGTTCTCCCGACACCCGACACCCGACACCCGACACCACCGGAGGCGCACCCGTGACTCGCCGCACGTTGCAGGTCGGGGAGATGCTCCGCGAGGAGCTGACCGACATCATCCGCCGCGAGGTGAAGGACCCCCGGCTCGGGTTCTGGTCGATCACCCACGTCGAGGTGCCGCCGGACCTTCGTTCGGCGCGGGTCTACGTCAGCGTGCTGGGGTCGGACGAGGAGCGCGTCGCCACGCTGCGGGCGCTCTCGTCGGCGGCGGGCTTCATCCGGCATCATTTGAAGCCGCGGTTGCGGATGCGCCACATTCCCGAGCTGGAGTTCCGCGACGACCGCTCGATGGAGCACGCCGACCAGATCGGGCGCACCCTGCGCGAACTCGCCGAACAGTCCGCCAGCCGCCCTGCCGCGGCCCCGCCGGAGGATGAGCGTTGACCGACCAGTGGACCATCGACCCCGAAGCCGCCGCCGCCGCCCTCGACCGGTTGCGGCAGGCCCGGGTCGTGCTGATGCCGACCCACCAGAACGTCGATGCCGACGGCCTGTCGTCGCCCCTCGCGATGCGCCACGCCCTCGCGGCATTCGGGGTGGAGGCCTATCCGCTCATCACCGACGGCGATTTTCCGTCCAACCTCAAGTTCCTGCCCGGCTCCGACGCCGTGCTGGTCTACGGGCGGGACGAGCTGCCGGACTACGACACGCTCTGCCTGATCGACTGCGCCGACCGGCGGCGGCTGGGCGCGTTCGCCAAGGACGACCCGTCGCGGCTCGACGGCAGCGTGCCGATCGTCAACATCGACCACCACAAGACCAACGACCGCTTCGGCGTGGTCAACATCGTCGAACCGGAGGCCTCCTCGGCCGGCGAGATCGTCGCCGAGGTGTTCAAGCTCTGGAACATCGAATTGACGCCGGACATTGCCAAGTGCCTGCTCGCCGGCATCTACGGCGACACGCTCGGCCTGCGCACGCCCTCGACCACCCCGCACACGATCCGCACCGTCGCCGACCTCGTCGATGCCGGCGGCGAACTGGAGCCGGTGGTTGACTGGCTGTTCCGGCTCAAGCCCCGCTCCACGCTCTGCCTTTGGGGCCACGCGCTGGAGCGCATCCGCTGGAACGGCCCGATCATCTGGACCGAGATGACCCGGCGCGGCTTCCGCGAGTGCGGCGCCGAGATGGCCGAGGCCGAGGGGATCGTCAACTTCCTGTCCGGCACGCAAGGGTCGCGCGCCGCCGTCATCCTTTACCAGGACGAGGACGAACGCGGTTGGCGGGTCAGTTTCCGCTCGCTGGAAAAGGCGGTGGACGTGTCCGCGATCGCCGGCCACTTCGGCGGCGGCGGGCATCCGCTGGCGGCGGGGTGCCACCTCGAAGGCGGGCAGGCCGAAAAGGAAGCGTTCATCGCGAAGGTGGCCGACCTGGTCGCCGCCGCGCCGGTCGCGGCCGGATGACCGCCGCCCCGCCGGGGCTCGACGGGTTCCTGATCGTCGATAAACCCGCCGGCTGGACCAGCTTCGACGTCGTCGCCCGCGCCCGCCGTCTGCTCGGTGAGCGCAAGATCGGCCACGCCGGCACGCTCGACCCTGCCGCTACCGGCGTACTGCCGCTGGCGGTCGGCAGTGCGACCAAGACGCTCGAGTATCTGTCCGGCTCGTCGAAAAGCTACCTCGCCGAGGTGGTGTTCGGGGTGGAAACCGATTCCTACGACATCGACGGCCGCGTGACCGTCATTCGTGATGCGACGGAGCTTTCCGAAGCTGCCGTCGCCGGCGCGCTGGACGCCTTCCGGGGCGACCTTGCGCAGATCCCGCCGATGCACTCGGCGATCAAGGTCGGCGGCCGGAAACTCTACGACCTCGCCCGCAAGGGGGAGGAGATCGAGCGCGCGCCGCGGCCGGTCACCATCCACCACCTCGAACTGCTGGGCTGGGAGCCGCCGGTGGCCACGCTCTGGGTCGATTGCTCGAAGGGCACCTACATCCGCTCGCTGGCGCGCGACCTCGGGGAAGCGCTCGGCGTGGGCGCGCATCTCGGCAACCTCGTGCGCTACCGGACCGGGCCGTTCACGCTCTGCGAGGCGGTGACGATGGGGGAACTGGCCGACCTCGCCGCGGAGGGCGCGCTGCCGTGGGCCTGGCCCAGCCTCGCCGCCCATCCCGACAGCGTGGTCCTCGACCTGCCGGCGCTGCTGCTGGACGCCGACGGCGCGCGCCGCTGGCGGCAAGGCTCCCCGATCCCGGCGGATTCGCCCGCAGCGGGCGATTGCCGCGCCTACGACGAGGACGGGACGTGGCTCGGGCTGGGCAAGGCCGACGCGACCGGCGCGTCCTGGCGTCCGGCCAAGGTGATCGCGGCCGGAGCAGCGGCGTGACCGAATCTACCCCGGCGACGGCGGTCGCCACCATCGGCACCTTCGACGGCGTCCACCTCGGGCACCGTTTCCTGCTGGAACGGGTCGTGGAGCGCGCGCGCGAACGCGGCGCGCGCTCGCTGGCCGTCACGTTCGAGCCGTTGCCGCCGCAGGTGCTGCGCCCGGACCGTTTCCAGGGTCGTCTCTGCACCCCGGAGGACAAGCAGGCCGTGTTGCTCGACGCCGGCATCGAGCGCGTCCTCGTCGTTCCGTTCGATCGCGCCACCGCCGGCCTGTCCCCGGAAGCGTTCGTCGGCGACCTCGCGTCCCGCGAAGGGCTCGTCCACCTCGTCGTCGGCGACGATTTCGCGCTCGGAAAGGACCGCGTCGGCGACGCCGCCCGCCTGGCCGAAATCGGCCGCGACCTCGGTTTCTCGGTGGAAACGGTGGCCCGGATCGCCGTGGACGGGCAGGAAGTCAGTTCGAGCGCGATCCGCGCCGCGATCATGCGCGGGGACGTGGCGATCGCGCGCACGCTGCTAGGGCGTCCGTTCCGCGTCGGCGGCGTGGTCGTCCACGGCCGGAAACTCGGCCGCACGATAGGGTTCCCGACCGCCAACGTCGAACCGCCGCCGGACCTCGCGCCGCTGGCGGACGGGATCTACGCCGCATGGGCGTGGCTGCCCGGAGACGCCGCGCCGCGCCCCGCGATCACCTACGTCGGCAACCGCCCGACGGTCAACACCGGGCCGCGGGTGGTGGAAACCCACATCCTCGATTTCGCGGGCGACCTCTACGGGCTGGAACTCAAGGCAGACGTGCTCGAGCGCTTGCGCCCGGACGCCCATTTCCCTTCGCTCGACGCCCTCATCGCCCAGATGAAGATCGACGAGGCCGCCGCGCGGGCCGTGCTGGCCCGGGAAGCAGCAGCCGTCCCCGGCGTTTAGGGCGAGCGTCCAGAACGTCCCCAACGTCATCCCGAGCCCGTCGAGGGATCTCGTTCGCCACCAGTTGGCGCGGACGACGAGATCCCTCGACGGGCTCGGGA
>JAFAEX010000055.1 GCA_023423795.1 Chloroflexota bacterium
ATGTACGCCGACATGCCGCGCACGGCGGCGTAGCGCAGCCCGAAGAACGACAATGCGTCCATCCTGACCTCCTCCGGCCGTTCGCCCCGTCTTTTGGGAAACGGTTCCACGTTCGCGATGTCCCCTCGGGATCAAACGCCCGACGCGCTTCGGCGTGAAGCACGCTCCGGGCAGGAGCGCCGGATTGCTCCGCCCATCCTGTCATCCCGAGCCCGTCGAGGGATCTCGTCGTTGAGTTGATACAGGGGAGAACGAGATCCCTCGACGGGCTCGGGATGACAGGATGGGCGCTCGGGATGACGATGGCGGGCGCGGGATGACGATGGGGCGCTCGGGATCGGAATGACGATGTTCGGCCGCGATGACGGGATGGGCGCTTGGGCTGAGGGAGTGGTCGGGGCGGGCGCGAGCGCGGCGTTGGGCCTACCGGTAACTCGCTGCCTGCAACTCGAACAGGTCGGCGTAGCGGCCGTCGCGCAGCATCAGTTCGTCGTGCGTGCCCTGCTCGACCAGCCGGCCCTGCTCCAGCACGAGGATGCGGTCGGCCATCCGCACCGTGGAAAAGCGGTGCGAGATGTAGAGCGCCATCCGCCCCTCGGTCAGGGTTTTCAGCCGGGCGAAGAGGTCGTGCTCGGCCCGCGCGTCCAGCGCCGCCGTCGGCTCGTCGAGGATCAGGATTTCGGCGTCGGCCGCGTCGCGCATGAAGGCGCGGGCCAGCGCCACCTTCTGCCACTCGCCGCCGGAGAGTTGGTGGCCGCCGTCGAACCACTTGCCGAGGGTCGTCTCGAACCCGTCCGGCAGGTTGCGGATGACGCCGTCGGCCCCGGCCTCGTCCGCCGCCCGCGCGATCGAGCCGGAGTCGCCGACCCGGTTGACGTCGCCCACGCCGATGTTTTCCCCGGCCGAGAGCTGGAACGCGGCGTAGTCCTGGAACATCACCGCGAAGCGGGAGCGCAGGTCGTCTGGGTCGTACTCGCGTACGTCCCGCCCGTCGATGAGGATCGCCCCTTCGTCCGGGTCGTAGAGGCGGCCCAGCAGCTTGACGATGGTCGATTTGCCGGCGCCGTTGCGCCCGACCAGCGCGACCGTCTCGCCCGGCTCGATCCGGAACGAGACGTTGCGCACCGCCCACTCGTCGCGCTCCGGGTAGCGGTAGGAGACGTTGCGGAACTCGATGCCTTCGCGGAACGGCCGGCGCAGCGGGGCGGGATGCTCCGGCGCGGCGATGGTCGGCTCCCGTTCCAGCAGTTCGTAGAGGGTCGAGAGGTACAGGCCGTGCTCGTAGATGCCCTGCACGCCGCCGAGCACGCCCTGGAACGCGCCGCCTACCTGCGTGGCCGCCCCGGCGAAGATCGTCAGTTGCCCCAGCGAGATCGTGCCCGCCACCGCCTGCAGGGCGACGTACAGGTACGTACCCGACGACGCCAGCGTGGTCAGCGACCCCCAGGCGAAGCCCAGCCAGTAGCGCTTCAGCAGCAGCGCGCGGGTCGCTTCGTAATAGTCGTCGGCCACCCCGCGGAACCGCCCGATGAAGTAGTCGCCGAGGGTGAAGAGCTTGATCTCCTTGGCGTACTCGTCGGTGGTCATCACGTTGGTGAAGTAGCTCATCAGCCGCCGCTGCGGCGACTGCCGCCGCATTTGCAGGAACCCCCACCAGCCGTAGCGGGAGCCGGAGATGAACGCCGGGATCGGGGCCAGCAGCGTGGCAGCCGCCACCAGCGGTCCCAGCCCGAGCAGCAGCGCGAATAGCGTGGCGAACGTCACCAGCGAGCGCGCCAGCCCGAACACCTGGGCGACCATCTGCACCGGCCGGTTGGCCGATTCGCGCTGCGCCTGCTGCAACTGGTCGTAGTAGGCGGCGTTTTCGAAGTCGGCGAGGTCCAGCGAGGCGGAGTGGGTCATGATCTGGAGCTGGACGTGGATCGCCAGTTTTTCCTGCAGCAATTGCTGGCAAACGTTGCCCAGCGTCTGCACGAAGCCGGAGACCAGCAGGACGGCCAACTGGATGACGGCCAGCCAGATCACCTGCTCGACGAACACCCCGCGCGCGTCCGGGGCGGCGGCAATGCCGTCGGCCACCGCCTGGATCAGGGCGCCGGCGAGCCAGACCTGCACGGCAGGGGTCAGGCTCTGCACCAGCGTGGCGAAGGCGAGCCCGAGCGTCAGGTGGCGGCTCGCGCCCCAGACCAGCCCGAACACGCGCACCGTCGAGCGCCACGTTTCGCGGACGCCGCCGGCCAGCGCGGCGCGGTCGAACCGCCAGCCCGGCCCGCGCGCGTCCGGGTTCTGGTCATCCTGCCCCGCCCCGGTTCCGGGACGGCGATCGTTGGGTTGAGTCCGTCCGCCGCGGGAGCGGCCATTGGACGGCGGGCGCGACAGCCCGTGGGGATCTATCATCGATGAATAGGGGTCCGATCGCTGAAAAACGGAGGTCATCGGGCGGAAAGATGCCCGATGCATGGATACCGCGCCGCCGGTTCGGAAACAACCGCCGGTTCGGCTAGGTTGCGGGCTGTCCGCTCGTTGCATGCCCTCGGACGGGTCGCGTGCACCCTCGGCACGCGGGGACGATCGGCTGATCCACTCGCCCGCACCCAGGCTCTCGCAACCTCCCTACACCCCGGCGGGCTGGGGCTGCGGACGGATGTGCTTTGGTTGGCGTCATAAATGGGTAATTCTCCCCATTCCGATAACTCGGAACGGCGCTACGGTGGACGGCGAGGAGGGGGTTGCCGTCACCAGGGAGAACGCCGTATGGATCTGGATCACCTCGATCGGGTCGCCAGGGGACTGGGACGCTTCGCCTCCCGCCGCGGTGGACTCGCCGCGGCACTTGGGGCGCTTGCCTCCGTCGTCGCGGTTCCGGCCGCTTTCGGCGAGGAACGCGCGGGTGGTCCGGACGCCGCCCTCGATCCGCGGTGCAAGGTCCGCCGGAACCGCCCGGCGATCTGCCCCTGCTCCGCGAACGGCCAATGCGCCTCGGGGCGTTGCGTCGAGCGGCGCAAGGACGGCAAGGGCCGGTGCGCCCCGACAAAGGACCCGGGGCCTGCGGGGCCGGACGGCCCGTCCGGCCCCACGGGTCCGACCGGACCCACCGGCCCGACCGGTCCCGGCGGGATCACCGGCCGGCTGGAGCGCTACACGGGCGAGTTCGTGACGGTCACCCCGGCGCAGGAGCGGGTGTTCCTCGACGCAACGTGCGAGCGCGAAGACCAGATCATCCTGTCCGGGGGGCACTCCTGCCACGACAACAACGGGTCGTCCACCGGCGTGTATGTTGCCGAGTCGCTCATCGTCGAGGGCTCGAACTACCGCTATGCCGTCGTGGTCCGGAATCCGAACGCTTTCGACGTGTCGTGCGCGGCGCACGCGCACTGCACGCCGTAGACCGTAGCCCTCCCAACGAGCGGCGACGCCGGCGGAGCAGGCCGGCGGCGTCGCCCGTATTCGGCTCGGTTGTCGCCCACTCGTCGCCCTGCCAGCCCCGCAGCCGCGTCTCGTCGAAGCCCAGCGGCGCGTCGTCCATCGTTGCGTGGCGGGCGACCTGCCGACGCCCGCTGCCACGGAGGGTGGCAGAGCGGTGGGTGATACGAAATCCGGCTGGTTGGTGCGGGAATCCGTTTGTCGTTCGCAGGGGAGGGACCCGTGCCCTCCTTCGTCCGTACATGGCTCCGGGCGCGGGAGGGCACGGGTCCCTCCCCTGCGAACGCACGGCGTCGCGGGCGGGTGAAACGGAAGCGATCAGCCGGATTCCGTATGACTCGGCGGTTGAATCCCTGGCGGGCGACCGCAATACCGTCGGCGTGGGGACCGTGCTGCGAATCGGGTTGCCGATACCGGTTTGGTCGCCCGCGCCGGACATCTGCCGCCGGCGGGCGTTTGCGGGCGGGTTGGGCAGCACCGCCGCGCCGAGCTGACGGGGCCGGCGTTGCCGCCGACGTCACGAGGGATCGAGCAACCCGTCGCGGATGGCGGCCACGGCGGCCGCGGTGCGGCTGTTGACGCCGAGTTTGTTGAAGACGTTGGTCAGGTGCCAGGCGACCGTGCGCTCGCCGATGAACAGCATTTCGGCGATTTCCCGGTCGGCCAGCCCGTCCACCACCAGCCGCATGATCTCCCGCTCCCGGCGCGACAGGCGCGGGCGCTCGCGCCGACCGCTCGTCCGCGCCGGGGTGGCTTCCGGTTCCGCCGCCGGCGCGAGTTCCGGAGCGGGGACGGGCGGCGCCAATGGGAGAACGGCGTCCACCAGCGGCTCCGATTCCGTATCGGTAGCGAGGAGCAGGTCCGCCGCGGCCGCCGGATCGAGCGCCGCGCCCGTCGCCCAGGCCGCGGTAAACGCGGCTTCGCCCAGGGCCGCGCGGCCGGCGGCAAGCGCCGCTTCCCACGCCGCCTCGTTGCGCGGCCAGCGGGTGCTGCCGGC
>JAFAEX010000064.1 GCA_023423795.1 Chloroflexota bacterium
GCCACTCGGCACTCGCCACTCGGCACTCGCCACTCGGCACTCGGCACTCGCCGCTCGCCGCTCGCCACTCGGCACTCGGCACTCGGCACTCGCCACGCCACTCGGCACCCAGTACCCCGTCATCCCCCCGCCAGCCGCAGCACCAGATCCACCACGATCGCCCCGGCCACCAGGAACAGCAGCCCGTCCAGTCGCCCCTTGATCTCCTTCAGGTCCGCCTCCAGCCCCACCACCATCTGCCGCGTCACCGCCTCGTAGGCCGTCGCCGGCCCCGCCGCCAGAACGCCGCCCTCCCCCATCGCCCCCATCGCATCCCCCGCTCACGCGTCGCGCAATCGAGAAGCCGAGCAGTCGAGACGCCGAGAAGCCGCCCAACCCGCCAGCCCTCTCAACACCCCGTCCGCCTCACACCTCACTCGCCACTCGCCACTCGCCACCCCGTCGTAGCACCCAGCACCAACTCGGCACTCGCCACTCGGCACTCCATCGCCCACCCGGCACTCGGCACTTCGTCGTCACGCCCCCGCCCGCCGCAACGCCGCCAGCACCGTCGCCAGGTCCGCCTCGATCCCGCCCGGCCCGGTCGCTTGCTCCATCCGCGCCGCCTGTACCGCCACCGCCACCAGCCGCGCCACCCCAGCCGCGAACTTGCCCGCGTCCCCCTCTTCCTCCAGCAGCCGCGCCAGCGCCACCCGGATCATCCCGATCTCCGTCGCCAGCCCGCGCGGCTCCCCCGCCCGCGCCACCGTCTCCGCCAGCCCCGGCTCCCCCAGCGCCCGGTACTCCCCCGCCTGCACCCGCGCCAGGAACCGCGACCCAACCGCCTCGCCCCCGTCGCCGTCGCCGTCGCCGAACGGCTCCGCCCCGAACCCGTCGCCCCGCTCTTCCCCGTGCCGCCGGCACCACGCCGCACCCGCCGCCACGAACCGCCCGCACCCCGGCGCCGCGCACCGTCGTCCCCCGCCCGCCGCCATGCCCGTCCCTCCCGGCGCGCCTCCCCCGAGCGCCCGCCGCGCCGGACAAACCTCCTCTACCATTAAGAACAGGGTCGAGCGCCCGAAAAATCACGCGCCCGCCCCGTGCCGATTCGGTACGCCCCCGCGAACGCACCAAACCCGCACCGTTCGACGACCGCCGCCCAGCCGCCAGGAGCCCACCGGATGCCCGCCCACCGCCGCGCCTTCCCGACCCCCTGCCCCTGCGACGAAACCGGCTGGCGCCGCGCCAACGCCCGCCGCCGCGCCGCCGAAACCGCCGACGCCACGCCATCCTCCCGGCACGACGACCCCACCGCGCCCGCGAAGCCCGCCGCGCCCCGCGCCGGCGACCTCCTCCCGCTTTCCCACCTCGACCGCGGCGCGCTCGCCAACGGCTCCTTCATCCACCCGCTCGTCGAGGTCTACGGCGACGTCCACGTCGGCGACCGCTGCTTCGTCGCCGGCACCACCATCCTCTACGCCGCCTCCGGCCGCACGCTCACCATCGCCGCCAGTTGCAACTGCCAGGACAACTCCTACCTGCTCGCCAACGACCGCGACCTCACCTTCGCCCCGGAGGTCTCCATCGCCCACCAGGCCTCCATCGTCGATAGCGAGGTCGGCTCCTTCACCTTCATCGGCTTCCGCGCCCGCGTCATCGGCTCCGTCATCGGCGACGGCTCGATGGTCCTCCACAACGCCCACGTCGAAGGCGTCGCCGTCCCCCCCGGCCGCAAGGTCCCCCCCGGCGCGCGCATCACCACCCAGGCCGCCGCTGACGCCCTCCCGTCCACCGACGACCCCGACGACGCGTTCATGAACGACGTCCAGAGCGTCAACCTCGGGTTCGCCGACGCCTACTCCCGCCTCCTGCGGGAACACGGCCGCGCCGCCGTCGAAGGCGTCGTCGCCAACCCCTCCGTGCCCTTCAACCCCATCTCCACCCGCCCCACCGTCGGCGTCGGCTTCCGCCTCGGCGAGATGAGCCAGATCGTCGGCGACGTCCGCATCGGCGACGATTCCCGCCTCCGCCAGCGCTGCTCCCTCCGCGCCGACGAAGGCACCCCCATCGTCATCGGCCGCCGCGCCCGCATCGGCACCCGCCTCACCATGCACGCCCTGCGCAACACCCGCATCGACGTCGGCAACAACCTCGTCGCCGGCGACGAAGTCGTCATCCACGGCCCCGTCCGCATCGGCAACAACGTCACCGTCGAGGACGGCGCCGTCGTCTTCCGCGCCACCGTCGAGGACCACGTCATCGTCCGCGCCGGCGCAACCGTCGCCGGCGACTGCATCATCCGCGAAGGCTCCATCGTCCCCGAAAACACCGTCGTCCTCACCCAGGCCGACGCCGACGCCCTCCCCCGCCCCTGACCCGCCCCGTGACCGACGAGTCGAGAAGTCGAGAAGCCGAGAAACGACGAGATCCCTCGACACTCTCGGGATGGCGCGGCCGCAACCCACTCGCCACCCGGCACTCGCCACCCGGCACTCGGCACTCGGCACTCGGCACTCGCCACCCGGCACTCGGCACTCGGCACTCGCCACTCGCCACCCGGCACTCGGCACTCGCCACTCGCCACCCGGCACTCGGCACTCGCCACCCGGCACTCGGCACTCGGCACTCGCCACCCGGCACTCGGCACTCGGCACCAACCCGGCACCCGCCACGCGATGAGGACCCATGCCCACCATCTACCTCGACGCCGACGCCTGCCCCGTCAAGGACCAGGTCTACAAGGTCGCCGACCGCCACCGCCTCGACGTGCTGGTCGTCGCCAACGCCCCTTTGCGCGTCCCCGCCCAGCCCAACCTCCGCCTCGTCGTCGTCCCCGGCGGCATCGACGCCGCCGACGACTGGATCGCCGAGCGCGCCGGCCCCGGCGACCTCGTCCTCACCGCCGACATCCCCCTCGCCGCCCGCGTCGTCGAAGCCGGCGCCCGTTGCCTCGATTTCCGCGGCGGCGAGTTCACCCCCAGCCGCGTCGGCGACGCCCTCGCCAGCCGCGACCTCAACGCCTACCTCCGCTCCATGGGCATCGCCGGCCCCGGCCCCGCCGCCTTCTCCCCCCGCGACCGCTCCCGCTTCGCCTCCGCCCTCGACGCCGCCGCCCACAAACTCCGCCGCGCCATCGACGCCGGCTAATCCCTCGCCCGCGTCGCTCACGAACCGCCATCACCGCGCCCCTACAACCCGCGACGAATCCGCCCGACTGTAGGGGCGCGATTCATCGCGCCCGCCCGTGGCCGGTATCTGCATCGAAGAGGCAAACGCCATCATCCCCGGGCGTCCCGGTGGCCGGATCTGTTGCGCGACCGCCGTCGGCTCCAGGAGGCCCGCTCGGACGGTCTTCTTGCCACAATAGTCCGCGCACCGCGACGAACCCGCGCCGCGCACCGAATCCAGGGAGGACGACGACACGATGGAAACCGCGTTCGCGCCCCTCGCCGAGGACGTGCTGGAGATCGTCGCCAACACCGTCTGGTGCACGGTGACGACGGTGGACGCCGCCGGGCGACCCCGCTCCCGCATCCTCCACCCGATCTGGGAGGTCGTCGATGACCGCCCGGTCGTCTGGGTGATGACCGCGCGCACCCCCGTGAAGACCGCCCACATCGCGGCCAACCTCCACGTCGCGCTCTCCTACTGGAGCCCCGCGCAGGACACCGTCATCGCCGACTGCGTCGCCTCGTGGGTGGAGGACGCGGCGACGAAGCGCCACGTCTGGGACCTGTTCGCCACCACCCCGCCGCCCCTCGGCTACGACCCCTCCGGCGGCGGCGCGCTGGACGGCCCGGACAACCCGGTCTTCACGCCGCTGCGCCTCGACCCATGGCGGGTGCAGGTGATGCGCTTCGCCGGCTGGGACAACCTCGCCTGGCGCACGTGGCGGGACGACGTTTGATACGTAAACCAGGTGGTTGCCCCCGCTGTCGCTGTCGGCCGCGAGCAACCACCCGGCGACGCTCCGCGGCGTCCATTTATTCGGCATTTATTCGGCATTTATTCGGTCGGGGAACCTGGCGTACGTACGCGCCGCTGCGACCGAATTGGACTTTATTCGCGTGCCCTCCCAGCCTCGGCGCCCGGAACCCCTGCCAGCCACGCGGTCGCGGGGGGCTGGCAGGGGTGGCCGAAGAAATCCGAAATCCGCATGGCCATGGGAAAACCGCCGCCGAATAAACGGCGAATCAATACCGAATAAACGCCGAAAAAATCGGACCGGTCGTGGGTGCCGGTGCCGGGTGCCGAGAGCCGTGAAATGGCAGGCCTCACCCCGCACGCATGCAGGGTGTTTGCCGACCTGCCGAGTGCCGACTCCGTCACTCGGCACCCGGTACCCGGCATTACGCGCGGCGGCGCGACAACCGCTCGATCAGCACCGAGAGGATGATGACGATGCCGACCGCCGTGCCCTGCCAGAAGGCGTTGACCCGCAGCAGGTTCAGCCCGTTGGAAAGCACCCCGATCAGGAAGACGCCGATCAGCGTGCCGACCAGGCTGCCCTTGCCGCCGAACAGGCTGGTGCCGCCGATGACGACCGCCGCGATGGTCCGTAACTCGAACCCGGTGCCGGTGTCGGGGTCGATCGCGCCCAACTTGCCGGACAGGATAATCGCCGCGATCGCGCACAGCAGCCCGGTGATCGCGTAGGGCACCGTCTTCCAGGCGCGCACGTTGACGCCGGAGAGGCGCGCGGCCTCCTCGTTGCTGCCGATGGCGTAGATGAAGCGGCCCGGCTTGGTCCGCGTCAGGAAGATGTGCCCGAGCACGAACAGCGCCACGAAGGTGATCAGGTAAAGCGGCACCCCGCCGATGTCTCCCCGGCCCCACCAGCGGTACCCCGCCGGCAACCCGACCAGCGAGCGCGCGTCCGAGATGACGTAGGTCAGCGAGTTGGTGATCGAAAGCATGCCGAGGGTGACGATGAACGCCGCCAGTTTCCCGTAGGCGACGATGAACCCGTTGGCCAGCCCGACGAGCGCGCCGAACAGCAGCGTCGCCGCGATGCCGAGCGGCACGTTCTCGCCGGCGTTGATCATCAGCAGGCCGCCGGCCATCGCCGAGAAGGCGGCGATGCCGCCGACCGAGAGGTCGATGCCGCCGGTCAGGATCACCAGCGTCTGGCCGATGGCGATGATGCCGATGGCCGACACCTGCCACATCACGTTGCCGATGTTGCCCGTCGTCAGGAAGTTCGGCGCGGCGAAACTGAGCACCACGCACAGCAGCAGCAGCGCGCCGAGCATGGCGATCTCGACGCGGTAGTCCTCCGCGAACCGCCGCCAGCCGCCGCCAGCGACCCGCTGCGGCTCCCCGCCGCCGGCGACGCCGCGCGCCCCGATCGATTCCGCCATGCCCGTGCGTCCCCCGCTTCGTGTTCGCGCCCGCGACCGCCGCGGACGCCGTTTGCAGCGCCGTCGCGCCGCCGGATTCGGTCGTTCAGTCCGCCGCCGCGCCGGCCGGCTGGTCCTGCACCGCCAGCGCGAGGATGGCTTCCTCGCTGGCTTCAGCGTGCGGCAGTTCGGCGACGATCGCGCCGTTGCGCATCACCAGCACCCGGTCGGACAGGGCCAGGATCTCCGGCAATTCGGACGACACCAGCAGCACGCCCTTGCCGCGCGCCGCCAGCGCGTCGATCAGTTTGTACAACTCGAACTTGGTCCCGATGTCGATGCCGCGCGTCGGCTCGTCGAGGATCAGCAAGTCCGGGTCGATCGCCAGCCACTTGGCAAGCACGACCTTTTGCTGGTTGCCGCCGGACAGGCTGCCGGCCGGTTGCCACGGCTGGGGCGCCTTGATCCGGAGATCGGCTATCAACTCCTGGACCCGGCTGCGCTCCTTTTTCGGGCGCAGCCAGAACCCGCCGTTGGCGGCGAGGTCGGCCAGCACCACGTTCTGGTCGATCGGCTGCTCGATCAGCAACCCCTGCGCCTTGCGGTCCTCCGGCACCAGCCCGCCGCCGGCGCGGATCGCCTCGGCCGGGGAGCCGAGCAGCCCGGCCCGCCCGCGCAGCGTCACCTCGCCGGAACCGGCCCGGTCCGCCCCGAAGACGGCCCGCACCAGTTCGGTCCGCCCCGCGCCGACCAGCCCGGCGATGCCGACGATCTCGCCCCGCCGCACCTCGAAGGACGCGTCGCGCACGTGCCGGCCGCGCGTCAGGTGGCGGACGCTCAGCAGCGGTTCGCCCGGCGGGTTCCGGTGACGCACGTGGAACAGGTCGCCGAGGTCGCGCCCGACCATCGCCCGGATCAACTCTTGCGCCGTCGTCTCGCCCGTCACGAAGTGGCCGGAAACCGCGCCGTCGCGGTAGACCGTGATCCGGTCGGACAGCGCGAAGACCTCCTCCAGCCGGTGCGTCACCAGCAGGAAGGAAACGCCCTGCGCCCGCAGCCGGCGGATCAGGGCGAACAGCACCTCGACCTCGTGCGGGCTGAGGGTCGCCGTCGGTTCGTCGAGGATGAACAGCCGGGCGTCCAGCGCGAAGGCGCGAACGATCTCGACCATCTGCTGCTCGGCGACGGTGAGGTCGGCCACCTTGCGGTCGGGATCGACCGGCAAATCCCAGCCGAGCCGGTCGTAGAGGTCCCACGTCCGCCGCCGGATCGCGCCGCGGTCGAGCCACCAGCCGCCCCGGTAGGCGCCGCCATCGACGAGGAAGATGTTCTCGGCGACCGACAGGTCGGGGATCAGGCTCAGTTCCTGCAGCACGATGGCGATGCCGGCGGCAACCGCCGCGCTGGTGTCCCGGAACGAAACGGGAGCGCCCATCCATTCGATCGTGCCGCCGTCCGGCTGCTGCACGCCGGCGACGATCTTGGCCAGCGTGCTCTTGCCCGCGCCGTTCTCGCCCATCAGGGCGTGGACCTCGCCGGGGCCGATCTCGAGATCGACGCCGCGCAGGGCGTCGATGCCGCCGAAGCGCTTGGTGATGCCGCGGGCGCGCAGCAGCACGGGTTCGGTCCGGTTGGCGTTCGCGGTCACGGTCACGTTCGCGGTCATGCGGGCACGTCCAGCGGGCGCGTTCGGCCCGGGGTGGTCACGGCAGGGGCTGCCATCGTAACCCCGGCGGGCCAGCGCCGTCGATAGCGGCCGCCGCTCCCGTCGCCCGCTCCGGCCACCAGCCGCACCGCCGACGGGTCGCCCACCCACCTTCATCCCGAGCCCGTCGAGGGATCTCGTCGCCCCTCGACTCCTCGCCTCGCCCGCCTCAGGCGGCCGGCGTCGCCGCCGGAGCCGCCAGCGGCTGCACCATGATGCGCGCCGCCGTCACCGTGCCGCCGCCCGTGTACAGCACCGTGCCGGCGGGATCGGCCGAGGACGAACTGAACGGCCCGCTCCACGCATCGCCATCATCCGCGAGCGTCGCCTCGACGCTGCCGGTGACGACCGCCAGGAAGTTCCCCTCGCCGTCGGTCACGAACTCGACCCAGGTCGCCGCGGCCGTCGCCGGCCCGGTCTGCTCCCACGCGCCGTGCCCGGTGCTGACGAAACTCACCGGGAACCCCACGCCGCCCGGCAGCGTCGGCCGGTCGGTGAACACCACCGTGCCGTCGGCCATGACCGTCATCAGGCTCTGGGACGAGCCGAACGGCGTTTCGGAGGTGATCCGCCAGGCCCCGACGAACCCGGACGTCGCCGGCCCGCCGTCCTCCTGCGCGCCCGCGCCGAATCCGGGCACGCCCAGGACGAGGGCCGACGCGACGACCAGGAGCGCGGCGAGGAGCGAGACGCGACGCATGACCGACCGCCTTTCGCGCTTTCGGATTGCCCATTCCAGGGTGGAAGCCCATCCTACGCCGCGCGCTCGTTGCGTCAATGCTTTGCCCTGTCATCCGCAAGGAGTGGGACCGATACCGGCCCGCTGCCCCAAGACTGCCAGTGCCGGTTCAGCGATCTGCCCTGGGGCGGGCGCGATGAAGCCCGGGTTGCGTTGGCAGTCGCCGTCATACCCGGGCGGCGTGACCGGCAGCCGGAACACCTCCGCAACCGCCCTCGCCTCGGCACTGCCGCATCCCCACGGACCCGCTCCCGCTATCACGATGCGAAAATGCCGCGCACGCCGCTCGCGCACCCCCGGAGGCACGGATGGAGGGCAGTTTCAGCCAGGTCCTCGAGCCGTGGCGGGATTACTACACCCTCGCCGGCACCGCCGCGGCCACCTTCATGGGGCTGCTGTTCGTCTCCGTCTCGCTCAACCCCCGGATCATGGCCGACGACGGGCCGCAGGGCCTGCGCGCCTGGGCCGGCGGCACCATGAGCAACCTCATCGCCCTGCTCATCCTCAGCCTGTTCTGCATGATGCCCGATCTCGACAACCGCACGTTCGGCACCGCGTTGCTCATTACCGGCGGACAGGGAATCGTCCGCGGCGGGTGGCGGTTGCGCGACATCCTGCGCGACCGCACCCGCGATTCCGCCTGGAGCCTGCCCACCATCGTCTGGCGCGGCGTCGTGCCCTTGCTCGCCTACGTCATCGCCATCTACGTCGCGTTCGACGTCTACAACGGCTCGGAGGGCTCGCTCGACCTGCTGGTGATCGTCGCCTTCCTGCTCGTCTCCAGCGGCGCCGGCGCGGCCTGGGAACTGCTCAAGGTCCTGGGCAACCGCGACGCCTCGGACCCGAACTCGCCGCCCTCGGCCTGAACCGCCGGCCGGCTACCCGTCCCTCGCCTGCCGCAGCCACGCCAGCGCGAACCACTCGTCCTCGTCCAGCCCGTCGATCCCGCACGGCCCGCACTCGAACGCCACCAGCGCGCCGTCCTCGTAGCCGGACAGCACGGCAGGGTGGACGTAGGACGCCCGGCAGACGGCGCGCGTATTGCCCAGCCGCCCGGCGACCTCGTCCAGCGCCCGGTTGACGTTGGCGACCAGCGCCCGCTTCGTCTCCGCCGACCCGAGCCGGCGCAACCGCTGGGCGGCGAGGGTCGTCGCCGCCCAGGTCCGGAAATCCTTGGCGGTGAACGGTTCGCCAGTGATCTCGCGCAGGTAGGCGTTGACGTCGCCCGAGCCGATCGGGCGCGGCGTGTCGCCGTCGAGGTACTGGAACAGCGGCTCGCCGGGCAGGTCCTGCATCCGCCGCACGATGCCGGCGAGCGAGCGGTCGCGCACCCCCACCTCGTGTTCCTTGCCGCTCTTGCCCCGGAAACTGAAACGGACCGCGCTGCCCTCGAACGTCGCGTGGTCGTCCACCATCGTGGTCAGCCCGTAGGAATCGTTCGCCCGCGCGTACTCCGCGTTGCCGACCCGGATCAGCGTCCGCTCCAGCAGGCGAACGACGGCAGCAAGCGTCTTCTCGCGCGGCATCCCGGATCGGGAAAGGTCGGCCCGCACCCGCGCCCGGATGCGCGGCAGCGCCTCGGCGAAGGCGATCGCGTGCTCGAACTTGGTTTCCTCGCGCAGCGCCCGCCAGTCCGGGTGGTAGCGGTACTGCTTGCGGCCCCGCGCGTCGCGCCCGGTCGCCTGGATGTGCCCCTTCGGGTCCGGGTTGATCCAGACCTCGCGCCACGCCGGCGGGATCGCCAGCGCCTTGGCGCGGGCCGCGTCGGCGGCGCTCGCCGGGCGCCCGCCCGGCCGGACGTAGCGGAACCCCTTGCCGGCCCGCCGCCGCTTGATGCCCGGGCCGGTATCGGGCGTGTAGCGCAACCCGGCGGCCTTCGCCGCCTCCTCGGGAGCCGCACCTTCCGGCGGCGCCGGTACGGGCAGCGTGCGCGAAGACGGCGGCACGCCCCGCCGGTTGCGCCGGTCCGGTGCTTGCCGGTCGCGCGTGCCCTGTTTCGCGCGGCGGGACGCGGCGCGCGAGCCGCGCCCGCCCGCCGCCATCGAACGTGGTTGCGCCATGGCTAGCCTGCCTGCCGGGGAACGATCGAGATGCCGCCGCTGCGCTCCAGCACCGCGTACTTGATCTGGTCCATCCGCTCCAACCCTTGCAGTTCCCGCGCCGACGAGAGGATGTCCTCCTCGTCCACCCGCGCCTTGTCCATCCGGTCGCGGAGCGGCTTGCCGTCCTCGACCAACACCAGCGGCACGTCGTCGATGAGTTTTTCGAGCGTCTTCGACTTCTGCTTGACCAGCGACAGGCCGATATCGATCGCCAGCAGCGTGCCGACGAGGAGGAGCGCGTTGGTCATCGACTGGTCGCCGGCCAGCAGCGCCTCCTGGATCGCCTCGGAGACGATCAGCAGCAGCACGAAGTCGAAGGTCGTCGTCTGCGACAGCGACCGCTTGCCGGTGACCCGGAACAGCACGAGCAGGATCAGGTAGACGAGCGCCGCGCGCAGGATCGAATCCACGGCCAACGACCTCCCGCCGGGTTACGGCAAGACGAACCCCGACAGATCGACCCGCGGGCCACCGACGATTCCCGAACCGGCGGCGAACCCGCCGGCGTCGTGCGGCTCCAGCGCGAACGTCACCTCGGCCGCCGCGCCGGGATCGGCCACCGCGATCGTGAACACGACGCGTTCGCCGTCGGCCCGCTCCGATTCCGGCTCCGGCACGATCCGTTGGATCTCGGCCTTGTCCAGCAGCGCGCGGTCGATCCAGATCTCGGCCTCGCCGCCGGCGGCCAACCCGGGCGCGAGCGCGAAACGCACCTCGATCGGGGCGCGGTCGCGCAGGATGCGGTCGTACCGGACGGACAGCCCGTCCGCCTCGGCCGAGGCCTGCGCCAGCGGCCCGCTGCCCAGCAGCCCGGCCAGCCCGGCGGCGAGCACGGCGGCAAGCACCACCCACGCCACGCGCTGGACCCGCCATTCCCGCCGCTGGAACCCGAGGTCCTGCGCGACCTCGAGATCCCCGACGCGTTCCGCCATCGACCACCTCCGCCTCCGGGGCGTCGCCCCGCCCGGATGCAGGAGGCATGCCAGCGCCCGCTGCTACACTCGCACCCGGCTCCGCACCGTGCGAAGAGCCCTCCGGAGGGACGATGGACCAGCCGCTGGTTTCGGTCGCGACCGCGCCGAACGAACCGATCGCCCGCCTGTGGGCCGATGCGCTGGACGAGGCCGGCATCCGCGTCCTCGTGCGCCCGCTCGGCCCCGGCCTCGGCGCGTGGGCCTCGGCCGCCACCTTCGAGCACGACCTCGCGGTGCTGGCGAGCGACGCCGACCGCGCCCGCGCCCTGCTCGCAGACCTCATGGGCGGCGACGACGACGGCTGGCTCGACGAGGACGACCAACAGCCCGTTTCGTAACCCCGCCGACCTCACCCATCCCGCCATCCCGAGCCCGCCGAGGGTTCTCGTCTCTTCTCGACTCCTCGACTTCTCGCCTTCTCGACTCGCAAACGAGATCCCCCGACGGGCTCGGGATGACGATGGTGGACGGCCCTGAACGGCTCCCTGGCCGCGGGTTCGCGCCCCGCACGACGTGATCCGCCCCACCCCGACCGTTGCGGGATGGATCGCGCGATCCACAGGCGCCCCTGCCGCTGGCCCGCCGCCGCGTCGGATGACGGACAATCCCCGTTCGAGGATCACCGCTCGCGCGTCGCCGCGACGGCGAAACGCGCGCTTCGACAGGACGAATCCGGGCGATCGCGTCCACCGCGCGACCCCGGGGCGAAGGGAGCGACATGGCCGCCGACACGTCACCGGGTCTGCACGTCGTCCGGGTCCGCTACGAGGGCGACCAACCGTACCGCCCGGCCGGCGACCCGACCGGGGCCTACGCCGCATCCGGCGCGTTCGAAACCTTCGGCGAACCGAGCGTGGGCGAACCGCGATTCCCGGAAGCCCGGCGGACCGCCGACCCGATCGCCAACCTCGGCATCATCGGCGGCGAGATCGCCGCCGACGTCGCGCGGGGACGGCACGCGGGCCAGCCGGTGCTGGTCGTCGGCGGCACCTGCGCGGCCGTGCCCGGCGTCGTCGGCGGGTTGCAGGACGCGCACGGCCCGGCGGCGCGGATCGGCCTCGTCTGGTTCGACGCGCACGGCGACTTCAACACGCCGCAAACCACCCTCTCGGGGATGCTGGGCGGCATGCCGGTGGCCGTCTGCGCCGGCCTCGCCCACCCGGCCTGGCGCGAAGGCTCGCGGGTGGCCGCGCCACTGCCGGCCGACCGCATCCTGATGGTGGACGTCCGCAACCTCGACCGGGCCGAGGCCGACCTCATCCACGCGGTCGGGATCGAGGTGGCCGCGCCCGCCCCGGGCTTCCCCGGCATCGACCTCGAGCGAGCCGTAGCCGACCTCGCCGACCGCTGCGACATCATCTACCTGCACGTCGATGCCGACATCCTCGACGAGCGCTTCATGCCCAACCATCCGACGAAGGAGCCGAACGGCCCCGACATCACGCAGGTGCTGGCCGCCCTCGACACGGTGCTGGCGACGGGCAAGGTGGCCGCCTTCGCGCTCGTTTCGGTCTGGGCCGACGGCGACGGCGGCGACGTGGCCCTCGCCGCCGGCATCGACCTGCTGCGCGGCGGCATGGCCTCCTGGGCACGGCACGGCAGCCACACGCCGGCATAGCCCGCCCGACCCGCCGTACGTTCGTGCACGCTCCGAAGCACCGAATCGGCACGCCGCACGCCGGACCGCGCCATCAGGAACGATGCCCACGCCATGGGCGCAACGCCGGACGATCGCCCGTCGTTCGGACCTGTGCCCGCCTTCATCCGAGATGAACGACGAAGGAGGGCACAGGTCCCTCCCCCACCAACGACGTGGCGGCATGCGATCGGCCGGGCTCCGCCTCAGCCCAGGCCGTTTCGATGCGCCCAGGCGACGGCGGCGGCGCGCGTCTCCACGTCCAGTTTGCCGAGGATGTTGCCGACGTGGACCCCTACCGTCCGGTGGCTGATGCTCAGGGCGTCCCCGATCCGGCGGTTGTCCCAGCCACGGGCGACGAGGCGCAGCACCTCCGCCTCCCGCTTCGTGAGCCCGGCGGGATCGCCCGGCGTCGAGATGCTGGCGGCGGCGTCCGAACCCCTCGGCGCGCTCTCCGGCGGATGCTGCCGCGCCTCGGCGACGACGGCCTCCAGCGAAACGGCACGACCGGCGGCGCGGGCGGCGGCGAACGCCTCCGGCCCGAGCGCGGCCTCGGCCCCCGCGAGCGCGGCGTCCCACATCGCCTGCCGCCGCTGCCGGATGCGCTCGCCGGTGACGGCGTTCGACGCATCCAGCGCCCCGGCCACGCGCACCGCCTCGCCGGCACGGCCGAGCGCGGCGACGGCGACGGCGTACCCCGCGAGGGCGCGGGCGAGGTGCCACTGATCGTCGTCGGCAAGGGCGACCTCGGCGGCTTCGAGTTGCAGCGCGGCCGCGTCCGCCGCGTCGCCTTGCCGCAGCCGCACCTCGCCGAGGACATCCAGCGCCTGCGACAGGCCCCAGCCGTTGCCGAGCGCCCGCTGCCAATCCACCGCCCGGGCGGCGAGTCCGGCGGCCTCCTCCGGGTCGCCCAGCCCCATCAGGGCGATGGCCCGCAGCCCAAGGTTCTGGGCGGCGAAGATCTCGGCCCCGGGGAGATCCCCGAACAGCACCGCCGCCTCGGCGAGCGGGGCCAGCGCAGCGGCGGGGTCGTCCGCTTCGGCCAGGCTGAACCCGAGCACGTTGAGGGTGCGCGCCGCCCCGGCGACGTCCCCGCCCTGCCGCGCCAGCGCGATGCTGCGGCGGTAGAGCGCCACCGCCGGCCCTGGGCCGCCGATCGAAGAGACCAGCGCGGCGGTGGCCAGGACCGCGCGGGCGGCCACGGCTGGCGGCGCGTCGTGGTATGCCGCCGGATCATCGAGGCGAAACCGCGCGGCCCAGCGGATGCCCTCGCGCATGTGGCCGCGCCGCATCCAGAAGAAGCGCAGCGCGGCGACCAGCCGCAACCCGGTTTCGGTCTCGCCGGCCGCTACGGCCCAGCCGAGGGCGGCCCGCAGGTTGTCGTGCTCGGTTTCCAGCCGGTCGAGCCAACTCCGCTGCTCGCGGCCCATCAGCCGGGGTTCGGCCGCCTCCGCCAGCGCGAGGTAGTGCGCGGCGTGGGCGCGGCGGGCATCATCCTCCTCCCCCTGCGCCGCGAGGCGTTCAAGCGCGAGTTCGCGGATCGTCTCCAGCATTACCAGGCGCGGCTCGCCGTCCGGCCCCTCCCCCGGCCGCACCAGGCTGCGCGACACGAGGGAGGAAATCGAGTCGAGGAGTCGAGCAGTCGAGCAGTCGAG
>JAFAEX010000217.1 GCA_023423795.1 Chloroflexota bacterium
CGCCGCTCCCGGCCATGCCGCCGGTCGCGGCGACGGCGATGCCCACGCCGTCGCCTGTTGTGGCCGCGGCGTCGGTGGCGACACCGACCGTGGTGGTGATGCCAACGGCGGTTGTGTCGCTGACGCCGGAGACCGAGGGGATGGCGACGGTGACGGCCACGGCAACACCGACGCCGTTCGATGCGATCGCGACGCCGCAGCCGACGGCCGGTCCGGTGGGGACCGGCACCCCCGATCCTTTGGCAGGGGCGAACCCGACGAGCGTGCCGTCGCCGATGGCGGTCGGTGGTGCGGGGGACGGCGATGACGATGGGGCGGGCGAGGGAGCGACGCGGCCAGAAGCGAGCGGTGCGGTCCCGGCGGCATCGACGGGGAAGCCGGACGCGCCGGGGGGCGATGCCGCCGCGACGCCCGAGCCGAGCGCGTTGCCGGTCGAACCGGAGATGCCCGCGCCGACCGCGTTGCCGGTCGAACCGACGGCGTCTGCACCGGCCGCGTCGCCGGGCGAACCGACCGTGCCCGAACCGACCGTGCCGCCGGTCGATGAGACGCCAACGGCCGGGCCGGTCGCGCCGGAAGCCGACGCGACGGCGGAACCAGCGCCAGACGACGAGCCGACCGGTCCTGCGGACGGGGCTGACGCGATGCCGGGGCCGGACGATGCGGATGGGATGGAGCCGGAACCTGCGGGAACGCCGGCGCCGGTGGCCGAGCCGGTTGCGGAGGAGCCGGGCGAGCCAGGGGAGGGGATGGACGGTGCGGCCGACGAGGAGGACGCCGATTCGGAGGCCACTCCGGAGCCCGGGCCGGCGCCGGATGTAGCGGCGACCCCGGTGCTGGACCTCGGCGGCGGGGCGACGCCCGTGCCGGATGCTTCGCCGGAGCCCGAACCGGCGCCCGTGGTGGACGAGGGCCAGGTGCGGGTCGAAGCGATTGGCGGGGGCGCGACGGTGCGGCCGGGACAGCAGGCCGGCTATCGGTTCAGGGTGGCGAACGACGGCGCGGGGGTGGCGCGGTTGCGGCTGGAGGCGAGCACATCGCTGCCAGGGTGGGAGCCGGTGGTGGTCGCCGATGGCGGGACGGAGCCGATCGCGGGGGCCGTCGAGTTGGGACCGGGCGAGGATGTGGTAGTCGAGGTGTTTGTGGCCGTGCCGCCGACGGCGCGGGTTGGCCAGCGCAACACGACGACGCTCACGGCGGATCTGGTTGTGGACGATTGACGAACGTGACGGACGATCCGGACGGGGTTCCGCTCGATCGTCCGGCGGGCTGGACGCCATCTTTTCGACTGGATGGCATGCGGCGTGGTGTCGATGCCCCGCGTGGCTTTGTGGCGGGCGGTTGCGGCCTGCGCTGCTCGGACGGCCCCCGGCGACGAGGGCGTCGGCGGGCGTGGGAGTCGATGGATCGATGCCCTCCCGTGGCCGGGATGGATGGATGCGGGAAGGCGCCGGGTTCACCCCTGCGAACGGCGGGGAGGTGAAACGGCAGCGATTGGACGGGGTGCGCAGGCGATCAGGAGCCTCGTTCGGGGTTTGCCGTCGATCTCCGACCGGTCGTTCGGGGCTCATCCGGGGGTTGCGTTTGTCGCTGGTTGCGGTGCACGACGAGATCCTTCGACAGGCTCGGGATGACGGCGGGGAGGCGGGATGACGGGGGGAGGCGGGCTGATACGGAATCCGGCTGGTCGTTGCCGCTTCGCCCACCGGTGACGCCGTACGGACGGTTGCCCGCACCAACCAACCGGATTTCGTTTGACGGCTGATCCGAGACCGATCCGGGCGATGCGGGCTTCCGTTTGCCGGCGGTCGGGGAGGGACGCGTGCGTTCCTTCGCGTCGATCGCCTCGGGGCGAGGGAGGGCAGGGATGCCTCCCCGGCGAACGCCTGGGCGTCGTGGCGGCGAAGGACGTGTGGTCCGGGTGATCCGGTGCGGAGAGGACGGGCGAGGAGGAGGCCCCTTGGCAGGAATGCCGGGGGCCTTTTCGTGCCGGGCGCGGCGGCGCAGGGGTCCGACCGACGGGACGGAGCGCGTGGCTGGATTCGGTGTTGGGTGGACCGAGGCAGGCGGGAACGGGAGATGGCGATGGGCGAGGGCGCGATCACGGCTTCCGGGGGACGCGATCCCCCGGCGCGGCGCGGTGGCGACGCGGGCGAACGGGCAGTGGGCGGGAGGATGCATGCACGGGGAGGACGACGGCGCGATGGAGACGGGGCGGGAGCCGGCGAGCAGCGCGGGGACGGTGACGTCGGTGGTTGGCGATGCCGACGCCGGGGCGGCGCCTGCGGCGGCGGCAGAGGTGGCGGCGGTGCGGGGGGCGCTGCTGGCGGCCTACCCGCAGGCGGTGCCGGAACTGGTCGGCGGGGAGACGGTCGGGGAGGTGATCGCAAGCCTGGAGGTGGCGCGGGCGGCGTGGGAACGGGTGGCGGCCGCCGTGGCGACGGCGCCGGGTGCAGCCGTGGCGAGTGCAACCGGGTCGGTTCCGGCGGTGCCGGCCGGGGCGGGGCTGGCCGCGGGGGTCGATCCGGAGCGGCTGCCGACGACGGAGAAGATTCGGCGAGGGCTGGCGGCGCGCGGCGGGTGACGGAGTGCCGGGTGCCGAGTGCCGGGTGGTGGGTGCGACGTGCGACGTGCCGCGACGAGGGGAGGGCGGCGCTGCAGGAGACTTCGGTGGGGCGTCGATCGGTTGGTGCGCGGACGGGGTCGAGCCTCGGCGGGGCGCTGGATCGGTGCGCGGGGCTCGGTGAGGTTTCGTGGTGATTGCTGGCCGAGGTGGGCGGCGAGCGGCGAGGGAACGGGAGGCGTGGGGCCGGGTGAACGGGCGCCGCCGGGCGTGATCTGGGGGCGGTCGGGCGCGATGGGGTCGCGGAGGGTTGGGGAGGTGACGCGAAGCGGGTGCGGACGGAGTGAGCAGCCGCGGTCGGTCGATGCGGAATGCGGCTGGTCGGTGCGTGAATGCCTGCGAAGGGCGGGGCGTCGTGGGGGAGCGACGCGGCGGCGATCGGACGGGTTCCGTATGAGGGACCGCTGCGGCGGAGCGCGGTGACGGGGCGGGGCCGAGGTTTCGGGAGCACGGGGCGGGTGATGGATGGCGCGCTGGCGGAAACGTGGCGCGTCGTTTCGTTGGCCCGGTTTCTCGACATCTTACCGGCTCGACTGCTCGATTCGGATGGGTAGGGGAGTGACGCGACGATGGCGATGACCAAGGTCGAGGCGGCGAAGCTGACGCAGGACCTGCTGCTGCGGGGCGTGATCGAGACGGTGGTGAAGGAGTCGCGGCTGTTGCAGTTGCTGCCGTTCCTGGAGGTGACGGGAACGGCGGTGACCTACAACCGCGAGGCGACGATGCCGGCGGCCGGGTTCTACGACGTGGGCGACACGTGGGCGGAGGCGACGCCGACGTTTTCGCAGGTGACGGCGGGGCTGAAGATCCTCGGCGGCGATGCCGACGTGGACAACTTCCTGCAGGCGACTTACGCGACGCCGCACGACGTGGAGGCGGAGGTGATCGCGAGCCGGGCGAAGGCGGTGGCGAACGCGTTCCTGGAGGCGTTTTACACCGGGGACACGGCGGTCGATGCCAAGGGGTTCGACGGGCTGGCGAAGGCGATCCCGGCCGGGCAGACGGTGAGCGCCGGGGCCAACGGGGGCACCCTGACGCTGGACAAGCTGGATGAAGCGATCGACCTGGTGAAGCCGGGGAAGCCGGATGCGCTGCTGGTGAGCTGGCGGACGCGGCGCAAGTTGTCGAGCCTGCGCCGGTCGAGCGGGAACCTGCTGGAGACGGACGTGGACGCGTTCGGGCAGCGGGCGCTGTTCTACGACGGCATCCCGCTGGTGGTGGACGATTTCGTGAGCGATACGCAGGTGAAGGGCAGCTCCGGGGCGACCTGTTCGAGCATCTACGCGGTGAAGTTCGGGCAGGGCGTCGGGGTGGCCGGGCTGGAGCACGGCGGCATCCAGGTGGAGGCCATCGGCGAGCTGGAGACGAAGGACGCGACGAGGTTCCGGATCAAGTGGTACGCGGGGATGGCGGTCTTCAGCGAACTGGGGGTGGCGAAGCTGGACGGCATCCTGCCGTAACAGCGGTGCACCGGCGGTGGGCGGGCACCGGGGCCGCGATCCTGCGGGGAGCGGCCGGGGGCCGGTGGCGACGCCGGCCGACGCGGGAGGGCGCGGAGCCTTCCCGCGCCGGCGCGCGCTCAGGAGACGAAGAGGATCGTTTCGCACCCGCGGGTGTCGTCGCCGGGATCGACGTAGGTGACGTCCTTGCCGGGGCCGCAGTTGATGGCATCCACGCTGCCGTCCTTGGCGTAGATGGTGTCGTTGCCGGCGCCGCCGGAGAACCGGTCGGCGCCCGGGCCGCCAACCAGGCGGTCGTTGCCCGGCCCGCCGTTGAGTTTGTCGTTGCAGGGGCCGCCGTAGAGGCGGTCGTTGCCGCCGCGGCCGGTGAGGGTGTCGGCGCGGGCGGTGCCCTTGAGGGCGTCCGGGCCGTTGCCGCCGTTGCGGTTCGCCGACAGCGCGTCGGCGAACCCGGCCAGCAGCGCGCTGGACATGCCGGCGAGTGCGCCGCCGGTGCGGCCCGCGGCGCGGCGGACGTCGATGGGGTCGTTCATGCAAGGACCTCTTGGTCCGCGCGGGGGCAGCCCGCCGTGCGGCGGCGGCCAGCGGCTGGGTGTGGTATGGAGGATAGCGGGCGTGGATGCCGGTGAACGCCCACAATTGCGCCAATTCCGCGGCGGGCTGGCGCTGGGGCGGGACTGCCGAAAGCGATGCCGGGTGATGCGGCAAGGACCGTCCGGCGGTGCATTCCGGCACTTTCGGGTATGATGCGACCGGCGCGACTGCCTGCTGCGCGCTTCGCATCCGGTCGCGGCCCTCGTACCGGGGGCGGGGCGGCCGGACGTCGCGCCGCCGGTTTGTGGCACCACCCGTGCGCGGTCGAGGGGCGGCCGGGGAACGCTGTCGCGACGCGGGGGGCCACCTGCTGGGGAGGGCGCTGGTGCGAGTCCAAACGGGCGAACCGTCGCGGGGCGGGCTGCCGGCGCGGTCCGTCTTCTTCGTCGAGTATGGGTTGGGGCACAAGACCCACCTGCGGTTCCTGCAGGATCATTTAGCCCGCGACCCGCGGTTCGCGCCGGAGATCATTCCGCTGTACTGGATGGACCGGCTGGGCGACCTGCTGGGCAAGATCCAGATTCCCGGCCTGCACGAGCGCGGGCTGGATTTCTCGACGTGGCTGGTGTTCCAGTTCAAGCGGCAGCAGGTGCGCTACCTGCTGCGGCGCTACGACCCGGCCGACCTCGACCTCGTCTACATCCACACCCAGACGGCGGCGACCAGCGTGCTGGACCTGCCGCGCAGCGTGCCGGCGGTGGTGTCGATCGACCTGACGTGGACGCTGGCGTTCCAGGAGTCGCGCTACGTTTCCTCGCCGTTCTTCAAGCCGACGATCGAGCTGGAGCGGCGGATCTTCGACCGCAGCGACCTGGTGGTTTCGTTCTCGGACTGGGCGGCGGCCTCGGTGATCGACGACTACAAGATCCCGGCCTCGAAGGTGCGGGTGGTGCGCAACGGGGTGACGCTGCCGCCGGTGCGGGCCAACGGCCACGGTAACGGGAACGGCAACGGTCACGCCGGGGCGAAGGGTCCCGCCCGGTTCGGGCAGGCGCTGTACCGCAACGGGTCGCGCGCCAACGGCAACGGGCACGCCGGTCCGAACGGGAACGGCAACGGCAACGGTCGGGTGCATACCAACGGGAACGGGCACCGGAACGGCAACGGCCACGGAAACGGAAACGGGCACGCCAACGGCCACGGCGAGGATCTGCTGCGGATCGGGTTCATCGGCAACGGGTTCACGCGCAAGGGCGCGGACCTGTTGCTGCGGGTCCACCAGGAGCATTTCGCGGACCGCGCGCACCTGACGCTGGTGTGCGGGGACGCGCCGCGCTCCAGCCGGGGGCTGCCCAACGTGCAGGTGCGCTCCGACGTGCCGTGGGACGAGTTGATGACGTCGGTGCTGCCGGGGTTCGACCTGTTCGTGTTCCCGACGCGGTTCGATTATTCGCCGTACGCGGTGATCGAGGCAATGAGCGCCGGGGTGCCGGTGATCGCGACCAACGTGGGCGCGATCCCGGAGATGATCCAGGACGGGCATTCCGGGTTCCTGATCGAGGCGGACCGGGAAGCGCCGCTGGTGGAGCGGGTGGATTGGGCGATCGCCAACCGCGAGGCGCTGCCGGCGATGGGCGAGCGGGCGCGGGAGCGGGCGGCGGACCACTACGCGGCGGAGCGCAATTACCCGTACCTGCTGGACGTGCTGGCGGGGATGGCGCGGCGGTAGCCGAAACGTCGGCGCCAACCCACGGTGGCTTCGCCGCACCGGCGGGTGCTGGATCATCCCCCGTCCTGCCGAATCCGATCCCGGAGCGTGACGGCATGGCAGTCGATCTGTTCGCGGGCGTGTCGGTCGATGACTACGCGGCGGCGCTGGCATGGTACGAGCGGCTGTTCGGCGCGCCGCCGGCGTTCTTCCCGAACGAGCGGGAGGCCGTGTGGGAGCTGGCGGACCACCGATTCGTGTACATCGAGCGGCGGCCCGAGCACGCCGGGCACGCCTTGCTGACCCTCTTCGTCGAAGATTTCGACGCCCGGGTCGCCGGGATCGCCGCCCGCGGACTCGAACCCGCGACGACGGAGGCGTACGAGAACGGCGTGCGCAAGGCGACCTATCGCGATCCCGACGGAAACGAGATCGGGTTCGGCGGCGGTCCGCCCTGACCGGGTTGCGACGGGACTTGACCGGGACGCCATCCGCGACTAAATTAGAACAAATGATCTATTTCGTCGCCGGTGCGGCGCGGATGCGAGCCGGACGGGGAGCGGACCATGCACTTTGCCTACACCATCGTCTACGTCGCGGACGTACGGGCGGCGGTCGCCTTCTACGAGCGGGCGTTCGGGTTCGCGGCGCGCTTCGTGTCGGACGAAGGTGATTACGGCGAACTGGAGACCGGGGTGACGACGCTGGCGTTCGCTTCGGCGGCGATGGCGGAAGCGAACGGGACGCCGGTCCAGTTGCCGGACCCGGGCAAGCCGGCGCCGGGGATCGAGATCGCGTTTGCCACCGACGACGTGCCGGCGGCGTGGGAGCGGGCGCTGGCGGCGGGGGCGGTCGCGATCGCGGAGCCCGCAACGAAGCCGTGGGGCCAGGTGGTCTCGTACGTGCGCGACCCGTTCGGGGTGCTGGTGGAGATTTGCACGCCGATGGCGGGGTAGGCGCGGGGGTTGGCCCCGTTCGGTTGGTTCGTCCCCCTCCCGGTGCGCGGGAGGGGGCTTTTTGCGTTCCCGATTGGGTACGGGGGAGGCGATGGGGCAGATGCTGGTGCGCGGGGCAGGGATGGGCGGCGAGCCCGACGCCGACGCGGCGCGGGTGCGGCGCTACGCGGAGGCGCGGGCGTTCGTGGCCGGGGCGCAGTGGCCGGGGCCGCCGCGCCGGGGAGAAACCCGGCTGACGGTGAACTACGCGCGGGCGCTGGTCCGCAAGACGGCATCGTACGTGTTCCCGGCGGCGGCGACGTTCCGCGCGCCGGCGGGCGCGGGCGACCCTGCCGCGGCGAACCGGGCCGAACTGGCGCTGGCCGAGGTGGTGGCGGCGCTCGACCTGCCGGCGCTGGACGTGGCGCTGTGCGTCGAGGCGACGACGCTGGGCGACGCGGCGATCAAGGTGACGTGGGACGGCGCGGCCGGTGGCGGAACCGGCGCGCCGCGGGTGGCGGCGGTCGATCCGGCGACGCTGTCGGTGGAGGCGGCGGCGGACGATCCGCGGCGGGTGCTGGCGGTGCGCCAGGCCTACGCGCTGCCGCCCGGGCAGCTGGCCGAACTGGGCTGGCTGGCGGCGGGGATGGCCGAGCCGGGCGCGCGGGCGCTGCCGGTGGCGGAAACGTGGACGGCAGAGCGCTGGCGGGTGGAGGTCGCCGGGCAGACGGTGGCCGATACGGCCAACCCGTACGGCTGGATTCCGTACGTGGTGCTGGCCAACGACCCGGAGCCGCACGCGTTCTGGGGACGCAGCGACCTGGAGGACCTGTACGACACCTGCCGGGAGATCAACCGGCGGCTGGCGACGCTGAGCCGGGTGCTGGAACTTTCCGGCGCGCCGATCGCGGTGCTGGAGAACGTGGACGGGTCGGACGGCATCGCGGTGCGGCCGGGCGCGACGTGGGAACTACCGGAGGGCTCGCGGGCCTATCTGCTGGACCTGCTGGCGGGCGGCGGGGTGGGGCTGCACATCCAGTACCTCGACCTGCTGTTCCGGACGCTGCACGACCTGAGCGAAACGCCGCGGACGGCGTTCGGAGACGGCGGGCGTGACTTGTCCGGCGCGGCGCTGGAGGTCGAGGTGCAACCGCTGGTGCAGAAGGTCGCGCGCAAGCGGCGGGCGTGGGACGCCTTCCACCGCGAGCGCAACGCGCGATTGCTGGACCTGCTGGAGCGGTTCGGCGGCGCGGACCTCGGCGGCGTGCGCCGAACGGAGACGGTGTGGCCGAGCGTGCTGCCGAGCGACGTGGACGGGGCGGTCCGCAACGCGGCGTTGCTGGTGCGCGAGGGGATCCATTCGCGGCGGACGGCGGTTGCGGCCCTCGGCGGCACGGACCCGGACGGCGAGTTCCGGCGGGTAATCGAAGA
>JAFAEX010000093.1 GCA_023423795.1 Chloroflexota bacterium
GCCCGGTCGCGCCCTCGGCCGCCGCCTGCCCGGCCGGACCCGTCGGCCCGGCAGGCCCGGTCGGCCCGCCCGCCGGTCCCGTCGGACCGGTCGCGCCCGGCATCGCCGCCTGCGCCAGCGTGATCGCCAGCGACAGGTCGGCGTTCATGTTGCCGCTCGCGTTGCCGTTGCGGAGCCGGACGTGCGTGTGCGCCGGGTCCGGCAGCGGCAGCGTGATCGGGGCAACCAACGTTTCGGCGTCGTTGTTCGGCGCTGGATACGTGAGGACGTACCACGTCGAAACGGTCCCACCTCCCGAGGGATCGTCGGTCGTCTCCATCACCAAGCCGTTCGGACCAACCCACCCGCTCACCGTGTATCCCGAGATTTCCGCCGCCACCGCGTTGGCGAGATCGGCGCGTACCCACGGCGTGGCGGTGCCGGGACTGATGGTGATGGAGGGATGGTTCGCAAGTGGCAGCGTCTCGACCACCGGCCCGCTCGCCACCGGCGGCATCGGCCCGGTCGGACCCGCTACCGTGCTCGCCGGTCCCGTCGGCCCGGCCGGACCGGTCTCGCCCTGCGGGCCGGTCGGTCCCGGCACCGTGCTCGCCGCCCCGGTCTCCCCCGTCGCACCGGTCGGCCCGGCAGGCCCGGTCGGCCCCGGCACGCTGCTGGCCGCGCCCGTCTCGCCGGCGTCTCCCTTCGGCCCCGTTGGCCCAACACCCCCGGCTACCCCTTGCGCCCCGGTCGCGCCCGCCGGTCCCGTCGCGCCGGTCAGCCCGCGCGGCAGCCGCACCCGCACCGTCTGGTTCGGCACGTCCGCCGTCACCTGCGCGCCGCCGGTCGCCGCGATCGCCAGTTCCCCGTCTTCCCCGACCAGCGTCGAGCCGCCCAGCAGTTTGAGCCGCCCGTACCCGGTCGGCCCGGTGACGGTGGACGCCGCCCCGGTCGGCCCGGCCGGTCCCTGCGGCCCCGTCGCCCCGACCGCGCCAGCGCTCCCCGGCGCTCCCGTCGGCCCGGTCGGGCCTCCGGCCGGTCCCGTCGGCCCCGGCAGCCCGCTGGTGATCGTCACCGTCACCTGCCCCTGCACCGGGTCCTCGTCGATCTCCGCGCCGACGAACGCGAGCCGCGGCTGGCTGACCACCACCGCGCCGCTGGCAACCTCCGAGATCGGCGCGGCGGCCGAGAACATCCACCGCTGCACCGCCCGGCCCGGCCCGCTCGCGCCGCTGCCGCGCTCCGCCGCCCAGACGGTCTTGGCCGTGCCCGGCTCCTTGCCCGCCGCCACCCCGGACAGCATGGCGAATGGCGCGGCGGCCCCGCCCCCCGCCCGCCCCAGCACCGCGCCGTCGCTCGGCCGCAACTTGACGATCTCGCCGTTGTCCGAGTCGGACACGACGATGGCCCCGTCAACCGTCGTGTCGATGTCGTACGGCCGCCACCCCGGCCCGCTCGGCAGCGTCACCGACCGCAACCACTCGCCCGACACCGGATCGAACAGTTGCAGCCGCCCGTTGAGCGTGTCGCAGACCCACAGTCCGTCCGGCCCGACCGCCGCGCCGTTCGGCAGCGCGAACCGCCCCGGCTCGCTGCCCGGCCCGCCGACGGTCATCTCCCACGATCCCGCCGCCGAGAACCGCTGAATCCGGTTGTTGCCCCGGTCAACCACCCAGACGGTCGAGTTCGTGGCGTCCCAAGCGCACGCCACGGGTTGATCGAACTGCCCGTTTCCGGTCCCGTGGCTGCCCCACTTGCGGGAGTAGTCGCCGTCCGCCTGGTCGAGCACTTGCACCCGGTGCCCGGCCCACTCCGGCACGTACACCTCGGAGTCGCTCACCCCCAGCAGGTGCGGCCCGTTGAACTGCCCGTTCCCGGTGCCCTGCCCGGACTTCACCCAGACCGGCGAGCCCTCCGGCGTGATGCGCGCAACCCGGTGGTTGTCCACGTCGGCGACGAACAGCCGCTCCGGCCCGCCGACGATGCGCACGGAGAACGGCGCGACGAACGGGCCCGTACTGACCGACGTCACTTCAACCTTGGCCTGCAAGTGCGGCGCAGCGTTCAAGCCGGCAATTGCGCCTCCGCTGCCCCACGGGTCAGACGGTGGCCCCGACCACGTAATCCGCGTAAATTCCGCCGACGACACGCCCAGCGTATTGCGCTTGTACGCCACGTACCCACTGCCCTCGCGCTTGAGGGCGATGATGAACTGTTCGTTTGGAGCGAGAATGTCACCGCCGGCGCCGATCGTAGTGAGGTCTGCCTCGTAAACCGCCCATGCGGTTGACGAAACCGCCAAAATGTCCGTATACCCGATCAGTGCGCCTGGGTTGCCGCCCGACTTGCGATAAGCCACCAAGCGGAAGTTCGCGGGATTGGCGCCCACGGTTACCCGGTGAAATGTGCCGCCTAGCCGCGCCAACCGCCCGCCTCCGGCCGGGGCCGCATAAGCCGTGGCGGCGAATGCAAGGATGGCGTTGCCGGTGTCACTGCCGGACCCGGACGCCCCCGCGCTCGCCGGGTCCAGCGGAAGGCCGACCGTCGTCATCGATGTCGATGACGAGTCCGCCGCCGTGATCGCCGACAGGTACCGCCCGTCCTCGGTCGTGATCCCGCTGTCCCCGGCCCCCGATCCGGCCCGCGCCGCCGCCGCCCCGAACACCCGCGCTTCCAGCGCCCGAATCCGCAGCGCATCGACCGCGTAATCCCCGCCGCCCAGCCGCCGCGCCACGTACCCGTCAACCAGGTCCTTGGGGTCCAGCAGCCGGTCCCGCTCGCTCGCCATCTCAGCCCCCCCCGACGAGGTATGCGTCCCCGGCCACGCTCAAACTCCGAGCATCCGCCTCCCACGCCCGCGTCATCACCCGCCAGTCCACCACCACCCCCGCCGACCCCAGCACCACCCGCACCGCGTCCCCTTCCCTGAACTTTCCCCACACCCCATCCACATCCCACACGCCCAACTGCAACGGCGCGCTGGGAAACGCCGCCACCGCCACCTCGCCCCGCAGGCGCGGCATCAGGTTCGCCCCGCCCCGCACGTCCGGAAACCGCACCGCCACCTCGCGCGGCCCCACCCGGCCGACGCTGCCCGGCTCCTCGACCACCACCCCGCCCGGCAGCGGCGCCCACTGCTCCTGCTCCGGGTCCGCGCCGAACCCCACCAGCCGGTTCGCCACCGACAGCAGATCCAGCGGCAAACTCCAGTCCTCGCCGAAGTGCCGCCCTTCCACCAGCCGCACGCTGCCCGACAAATCCCGGCCCAGCCGCGGCGACAGTTCCACCCGCCGGTCGGCGTCCACCCGCCACTCGACCCCCGCGCCGCTCGCCACCCGCGCCAGCAGGTCGCCCACGTCGTCGCCCGCCGACACGTCCAGCGCCGCCGGCGTCCCTTCGCTGCCCAACTTGTCCAGCCGAAGGAAACTCGCCCCGTCGTACAAATCCGACAGAAGCCGCCGCAGCAGCGCCGCCGGTCCCAGCGCCGGGTACTTCATCGCCCGCCGCGCCACCCGGCCGCTCGCCAGAAAGGCCCAGCCGGTCGCCCCGACCTCGACCTCGCGCGGCCGGATCGTCGCCGACGTCACCACCCCGCCCCAGCGCCCCGCCGCGCCGCAGTTGGCTTCGACCCACATCCCGCGCAGGTCGCCCGGCAGCCCCGCCGCGCGCAGATCGGAGAGCCGCACGAAGCCCGACAGCGTCCCCGCCTCGCCGATCCCCCACGAACAGGCCAGCGACAGCGCGTCCACCCGCACCGCGCCCAGCCCGCCCCGCCGCGCGATCGTCAGCGGCGTCCCGACCGCGGCCACTACACGTACCCCGGATCGATGGCGATATCGAGTACCAGCCGCCCGCCCGGCGCGTCGCTCGTCACCAGCATCGCCTGCTCGCCGGGCCGCATCGGCATCCACGTCGCCGTCGGCAGGGACCGGCCGCCGACCGTCCGCGTCGCGTCGACGGTCACCACCGGCGCCGGCTCTCCGCCGATCGTTGCCGTCCGCGCCTCGCAATTGACTTCCAGCGTCTCCGCCGGAGAGATCGCCAGCGCCAGCCGCCCGCCCGGCGTCGGGTCGGGATTCCCCGTCCCTCCGGGAGCCGCCCCGACGAACAGCGAGTAGTCGCCGGCGTCGATCCGCATCGCGATGTCGAACACCGCCGTCTCGGCCCCGAGCGCCGAAAACGCCAGCTTGCCCGCGTCCGGCGTCACCACCAGTTCCCCGTCCCACACGGCGCGCGCGTAGCGGTCGTAGCCGACGTACTCCGGCACCGCGACCGAATCGATCGGCCAGACCGCGAACGCCACCCGCCGCGTCGCCGTCGCCGGCGTCCACGTCGTCGGCGAGACCGTGTAGGGGCTCGTTCCCGTCCGCACGTCCTGGTACAGCACCGACCAGTCGTCGCCGGCCGCCTGCCGCGCCAGCACCAGCAACTGGCCCACCCCGACCGTGCCCGTCGTTTGCAGGTGGTTCAGCCAACTCAGTCCGGCCCGCACCGACACGATCCCGAGCGGGCACTCGATCTCGACCCCGTCCGCGACCCCCTCGTCCGGCAGGTTCGCCGCGCCGGATCGGTACAGGGTCGCGTCGAACACCGCCCGCCGGTAGGTCGTGCCGCCGGCGACGAACTCGCTCCACAGCGGCTGCGAGACGTCGTCCACGTTCTCGGCGCGCGGCAGCGTGCGCGAGCGCCGCCACGCCCCGGGCACGTCCACGTCGGCGAACGCCACCGCGTTGCCGGACCCGCCCTCCAGGTACCAACCGCCGCGCAGGTGGTTGCCCGACACGTCGTCCACGCCGTAGGCCCAGCGGCCGTTGTGGCTGTCGGTCAGGTCGAACGGCGGCAGGTCCGGGTAGTCCAGCAGCGGCGGTGGCCCGGCCCCGGGATTGCCGTACATCACGTCGAACGTCAGCGTCTCGCCCGGCGCGAGGTAGGGCACCACGACCCACGCCCCGGAGATCGACGTGCCGGAACCTCCCGCCGTGTTCCAGCGCACCAGCGTACGCGGCGTGTCCCGCCCCTCGATCCAGATCCGCAGGTCGTCGCCCGACGCCAGCGCCTTGGACCCCGACACCAGCGTTGCCGTATTCCCGAGGTCGAGCAGCAGCGGGTAGCGCACCAGCGGCGCGTCCGCGTTGTTCGTGACCGTGCCGCGCCGCCGCCACGTCCAGCCGGCGTTCGCGTTGCCGACCCCGGCGCCCCGCTGCGTCACGGGCAGGATCGTTATCAGCGGAACCACCGTTGCCCCGCCCGGAACAACCCGCGAGAACGAGTGAGACCCGGACGTGATGGAGTGGCTCGAAACGTTCGGGAAGGGATAGACGTTCGTCCAGTAGGGTTCGGCCGCGACCGCCGTCACCACCAGGGACCCGCCCGCCAGTTCCACCGACTCGACGCCGACCGTCATCGCATGGAGCCCGACGAGCGTCCGGTGCGGCCCCTTGATCCGGACCGGCGACCCCCCGTCCCCGTCGAGTTCGGCGAGCACCTTGTCGGTTGCCGCGTCCCATGTCGGCCCGTCCATCTGGACCGCCGGTTGGATCACGATTCCCAGCACGCGCGGCTGCATCCGGGTCCGCTCGAAGCTCGGCCGGACCCCGTCCTCCCGGAACGACACGTCCCAGCCGATCGCGCCCGGCCCCGATCCGTCCCGGAACGCCACCGTCGCCTTGAGGTTCGCGTCCGCGAGCACCAGCGACCCGATCTGCGTCAGTTCGGTGACCGCGCTCATGCCCCGGACCTCCGCCGCGCCACCTCGGTCCGCCGCGCCACCCGCGCCAGTTCCTCCCGCCACTGCTCGGCGGACTCGAAGTTGCTCCCCCGGAACTCGTTGCGCTGGTAGATCACCGTCTTGCCGCCCGCGCTCCCGGCCCCGGCGGCGCCGCCCGCAACCGCGCCGCCGACCCCGAACCCGGACCCCGCGCCGACCGCCGCGCCCACCAGCGACCGCACGCTGCCGGCGACCGCGCCCCGCTCGTCGTCGATCCCCAGCGCCACGC
>JAFAEX010000287.1 GCA_023423795.1 Chloroflexota bacterium
TTCATCGCGCCCGCTTCTCGGCGGGTATCCGGCGCAACCAGACAACCGTCACCATCGCGCCTGGCGGTTCCCGCGTATCCACATCAGACAGGCTCGCCGATCATCGCGTGCTGCGCCGCTGCACCGCCGAGATTTGGCCGGGGTCATACGAAATCCGGTTGATCGGTGCGGGATTCCGTTTGTCGTTCGTAGGGGAGGGTCAGGCGCCCTCCCGCGTCCGTTTGCGGTTCCGGGCACGGGAGGGCGCCGGGCCCTCCCCTACGAACGATAGGACGCCGCAGCCGGGCGAAATGGCGGTGGTTCGCCCGGATTCCGAACCGGCGAATCCCCGACGGATGCGGCGACGCCACCGTCGCCGCATCCGTCGTGACCGGCTCCGGCGGGGGTTCGTTGGCGCCGCCCGGGGATGTGTCGTCCCCGGAGGGTCGTCGCCTACTGCGAATCGACGAGGAAGACCTGGATCTGCTGGACGCCGCTGGCGTTCGCCGCGCTGGAGCCGACGGTGACGGGGATGCCGCCTTCGCCGAGCACGCGGGCGTCCGGCTCCGCGCCGTCGCCGAAGACGAAGTAGGCGTCGTGGCCGTCCGGCAGGGATTCGAAGAGCAGCGTGTACTCGCCGGGCGGCACGGCGGCCCAACCCGTCCCGGCCTGCCGGGTGACGAGGTCGGCGTCGGTCAGCACGGCGAAATCACCGGCCAGCGTGACGGCGAACCCCTCGGCGATCGGATCGCAGGGGGTCACCTGGATGTCCGGCAGCGGCGTGCCGGGCGGGCAGTTGTTGACCACCAGCAGGACGGCGTAGGAGTCCCGCTCGGCGGCCTGCTCCCCGGCGGGGTCCGGGTCCGGGTTGAATCCGCCCGCGGTCTGGGGTACGTCCTGCTCGTCCAGACCCGGCAGTTCCGGCGCGACCGGCTCGGCAGTGGGCACGAGGGTCGGCGCGGCGCCGGTCGATCCGGCATCGGCATCGGCGGCGGTGGCCGCGTCCCGCAGATCGGCGAGGATCAGCAAGCGGTCGCGGCTGGGCTGGTAGACGACGCGGATCGGGTCCACCCCGTTGAACACCTGGAAGACGAGCGCCCCGCTCAACACGCTGCCGCCGGCGATCTCGTCGTAGCCGAGCAGCGGGGATTGCTCCTCGACCTCGGGCAGCAGCGAGACCGATTCCGCGAAGGCGAGGAAGCCGTCGGCGTCCTGCACGGCGAAGGCCGAGGGATCGAGTTGCAGCGGGCGGGCGCTGGCGTTTTCGATGTCGAAGCGGACCAGCACGTAGTGGGTGCCGCGGTCGGGCGTGGAGAAGTCGTCGTAGCCGTCGAACGGATCGACGACCTCGACGACGGTGAGCCGGGCCTGCTCGTCGCCCTCGGGGCCGACGAACGAGACGGCGTCGCCGACGACGGGGTCGGCACGGTCCTGCGCCGGGGCGGGTACGGCTCCGGCGAGGAGCGCCAGAACGGCGAGCACGATGGCAAATCTTCGCATCCCGGTTTCCTTCCACTCGTGATGGCGCCGGATCGCGCGGGTCCTCTCGTCGCGCCCGGAGGCCGCGGCACGATAGGGCTGCCGGTGGGGGAGCGTCAATCCCCGCGCGCGGTCAGCGGGCCGTTCCGTCCGGCAGCCAGATCGAGACGGTCGCGCCGCGGTCCGGGCCGTCGCTTTCGGCCCAGATCCTGCCGCCGTGCTGGCCGACGATGCCGCGCGCGAGGTGCAGCCCGAGGCCGAGGCCGGGCAGCATCCGCTCGGTCGCGTTGGCGGAGCGGCCGAACGGTTCGAAGATGGTTTCCTCCGAGCCGGCATCCAGCCCGATGCCGTCGTCCTCCACCCGGATCAGCACGCCGTCGTCGGCTGGAGCGGCCGTGACCCGGATCGCGCCGCCGTCGGGCGAGTGCTTGGCGGCGTTGTCGATCAGTTCGTCGATGACCTGGGCGAGGCGGCCGGGGTCGCCGTGGATCGGGTGGAGGCCCGGCGCGACGGCGACCTCCAGCCGGTGGTGTTCGTCGAGGTGGGCGCGCCGCCGCTCGGCGACCCGCCGCGCGAGGTCACCGGGATCGAGCCGGCGGGAGCGCAGCGGCACCCCGCCCAGCCGCAGGCGCGCCACGTCCAGCAAATCGTCCACCAGCCCGCCGAGGCGGCTGGCCATCTCGTCGATGGTTTCGAGTCCTTCGCCCAGCCGTTCGTCCGACAGGGTGCCCGCGCTGCGCCAGCGCCGGACGAGTTGGACGCGGCCCTTGAGCGCGGCCAGCGGGGTGCGCAACTCGTGGGCCGCGATGGAGAGAAACGTGTCTCGGCCGGCGATGGCGTCCTGCGCGTCGCGGTAGAGGCGCGCGTTGTCGAGCGCCACCGCGGCCTGCGCCGCGAGGCCGGTGGCCAGCGTTTCGGCGCGCTCGCCGAAGGCGGCGCGGTCCGGGTGGGCGAAGACGAGTTCGGCCAGCACGCCGCCGCCGCGGGCGATCACCGGGACGGCGAGCAGGCTGCACGCCGGCTGGCCCGGCGGTAGCGCGGGGTGGGGCCGGGCGGGGTCGATCCGCGGGTCGTCGCCCGCGTCGTCCACCCGGAGCGGGCCGGCGGTCGCGAGCATGGCCGACGAAGGGTCGAGGCCGGGCAGCGCGACGCGTTCGACCTCGGCGTCGTGGCCGCCGGCGCGGGCGAGGCGGGCGTAGACCCCATCGGGGCCGTTGGGGCGGACCAGCGCGCCGACGGATGCGCCGGTGAGCGCGGCCCCGGCGGCGGCGACGCCGCGCTCCAGCCGGTCGAGGTCGAGTTCGGCCGCGAGCAGGCGGCCGACCCATTCCAGCACCGCCAGCGTTTCGGTCGCCCGCTCGGCCGCCCGCAGCGCCTCGCGCAGCGCCGCTTCCTCGCGCCGGCGCTCGCCGATGTCGCGGGCGATCGTCGATGCGCCGACGATCTGGCCCGCGCCGTCGCGGACCGGGGAGACGGTGAGCGCCACCTCGATGGGCGACCCGTCGCGGGCGATGCGGAGCGTCTCCATCTCGATGATGCGGCCGCCGGCCGCGATCGTCGCCAGGATGTCGGCTTCTTCGCTGGCGCGCTCGTCCGGCACGAGGATGGTGATGGAGCGGCCGAGCGCTTCCGCCGCCGGGTAGCCGAAGAGGCGTTCGGCGGCGGGGTTCCAGTCGGTGATGATGCCGCCGAGCGTCTTGCCGATGATGGCGTCGGCGCTGGAGGCGACGATGGCGGCGAGCCGCGCCTGCACCGCGCCGGCGCGCACCCGCTCCGAGACGTCGGTCTGGACGCCGACGAAGTGGGTGATGCGGCCCGCGTCGTCGCGCAGCGGGGCGATCCGCAGTTCGTTCCAGAAGGGCGCGCCGTCCTTGCGGCGGTTCAGCAGCGTTTCGGTGATGTCGCGGCCGTCGCGGATCGCCTCGCGGATGCGGGCGACGGCCGCGGGATCGATGTCGTCCCCTTGCAGGAAGCGGCAGTTGCGCCCGAGGATCTCGGCGCGGGTGTAGCCGGTGAGGCGCTCGAAGGCCGGGTTGGCGTCGATGATGGGATGGTCGGGCAGGGACGGGTCGGTGATCACCATCCCCGCGGTGGCCGAAGCGAGCGCGGCTGCCCGTAGCAACTCGCCCTCCGGCCGCTCCGCGGACTCGTCGGTCATCGGGTTTCCTCTGATTCGCTCCCGCGCCATGTCGCGCGGAGACGATCTCCCGCACGGATCGCGCCGCCGTTGCGGACGGGCGCGCGATCAGGCCGGGGCGTCGTCGCGGACCTGCATTGTGCTCGGCTCGCCCGCCAGCCGCGCCGCGTAGTGCTCGGCGAGATTCGTGTGGTCGAACACCGACCCGCCGCGCCGGATGGTGGCGAGGATGGCGGCTTCGCGCCGCTGCACCGCCTCGGCCGCCGCCACGAGGGATTCGAGCAGCGCCGGCCGCACGACCACCACGCCGTCCGCGTCGCCAAAGACGACGTCGCCCGCGCCGACCGCGACGCCGCCGGCCACGACGACCGTCGCCGGGCCGCGCGCGATGGTGGCCGAACCGGCGCGCGGCGTGCTGCCGCGGGCGTAGACCGGCAGGGCGCTTTCGCGCAGGGCGGCGGTGTCGCGGCAGTAGCCGTCGACCACGACCCCGGCCAGTTCGCGCCGGGCCGCTTCGGCGGAAAACAGTTCGCCGACCACGGCGCGGTCGGCGGCGGCGATCACCAGCACCTCGCCCGGTTGGGAGCGCGCGAGCCCCTGCCAGACTTCGAGGAAGTCGCGGTCGCAGGCGACCGGGCGCGCCGGGCCCGCCATGCGGGCGCCTTTGGTCACGAGCCGGATGGCGGGGTCCAGCACGCCGATCTCGATGCCGAGCGCGCCCGCGCCGTCGCAGAGGGCGGCGGCGTCGAGCGCCTGGAGCCTGGCGTGCAGGGCGTCGTCCCATTCGCGGGTCATGGCCGTCTCCTCGCCGAAACGGAGGCGTCAGCGGTTCAGCAGCCAGGTGAGCGCGAGCACGACCACGTAGGCGGCGTAGACCGTGATGCCGCCCTTGGCCAGCGCCGTCCACCAATCGTTGCCCCGCCATTTGTAGATGGCGGTGACGGCGGCGATGAGCACGAGGAGGACGGGCATGGCGATGGCTCCGCTGTCCGTCGGACGGTTGGGTGTGGGATCGGCCGCGATTGCCGGAGGATGATGGCGTTTCCGTCATCGCGCCGGACCCCGGCCACGCCCGCCCGGGGTTTCAACCCCGGGCTACGCAAACGAAGTCGCCTCCGGGACTGAGAACGCGCTCCGTCACCGCTGCTCGTCATCCCGGGCGCGGGACCGACGACACCGAATGGCCGCCGGTCCCGCGCCGGGAGCGAGCGCTGGCGGTCGCCGGCTACCCGGCGACCATCGTGTTGCGGAGTTTGCCGAGCCCTTCGACCTCGACGATCACTTCGTCGCCGGGCTTCATCCAGTTCTTCTCCGGCAGGCCCATGATGACGCCGGCCGGGGTGCCGGTGACGATGACGTCGCCCGGCTCCAGCGGGAAGATGCGCGAGGCGTAGGCGATCACCTCGGCGACCGGGAAGATCTGGTCGGCGCTGTTGGAATCCTGCCGCAGGGTGCCGTTGTGCCACGTCCGCAATTGGAAGGCCTGCGGGTCGCCGGCCTCGTCCGCCGTGACGAGGTACGGCCCGATCGGCAGGAACTTGTCCTGCGTTTTGCCGATCAGCCACTGCCCGGTCCGCATCTGCAGGTCGCGGCAGGAGATGTCGTTGGCGGTGGTGTAGCCGAGGACGTGCGAGAGGGCGTCCTCCTGGGAGACGTTGCGGGCGGTGCTGCCGATGACGACGCCGAGTTCGACTTCGTAGTCGTACTCCGTGCCGACGTCGGTGAGGGGAACCTCTTCGTTCGGCGCGGCGATGGTGTTGGCGAACTTGGAGAACAGGATCGGCACGGTGGGAATCGGCGCGTTCGATTCCTCGGCGTGCTTGCGGTAGTTCAGGCCGACGCAGACGATCTTGCCCGGATGCGGTGCGGACGGGCCGAGCGCGAGGCCCTCCTCGTCGCGCAGCCAGTCGCCGGACTGGCCTTCGGCCTTGGCGACCAGCGCCCGCAGCGCGTCGAGCGCGGCATCGCCGCCGGCCAGCAGGGCGTCCATCGTCGCCGGCGCATCGACCCCGAGCGCGGCGGCGGCGGCCCCGGCGTCGATCACGCCGGCGTCGGTCTTGACGCCGAGTTTCAGCGCGTCGCCATCCTTGAACGTGAGCAGTTTCATCCGTTCCCTCCGTGAAACGTGAGACGACAGGCGATCGGCGGCAGGCGACAGGAACGGCAACGAGTGTCGCCTGTCGCCTGGCGCCTATCGCCTCCGTTCGACGAACCGAACGATCCGTTCGCACCCGGTGAGCAGATCCTCGTCGGACGAGGCGAGCGAGAGGCGGACGAACCCTTCCGCCACCTCGCCGAAGGCGGAGCCGGGCGCGGTGGCGACCCGTTCCTCTTCGATCAACGCGGTGGAGGCCGCCAGGCTGGAAAGGCCGCTCGCGCGCAGGTCCGCCAGCGCGTAGAAGGCGCCCTGCGGCGGCGTCGGCAGCAACCCGGCCGGTTGCAGGATGTCGCGGACGAGGTTGCGGCGGCGGTGGTAGGCGTCGCGCATTTCGGCGACGCACGCTTGCGACCCTTCCAGCGCGGCCACCGCGGCGCACTGGGAGACCTCGGCGGCGCAGGAGACGAGCGCTTCCTGCACCTTGCCGGCCATCGGCACCAGGTGCTCCGGCGCGATCGCCCAGCCGATCCGCCAGCCGGTCATGGCGTAACTCTTGGAGCAGCCGCCGACGGCGATGGTGCGCTCGCGGTCGAACGGCGCGAGGGGGACCATCTCGCCTTCGAAGACGAGGTCTTCGTAGATCTCGTCGGCGATGACCCACAGGTCGTGCCGCTTCGCCCAGTCGGCGAAGGCGGCCACCGTTTCGCGGGGCCAGACGCTGCCGCAGGGGTTGGCCGGGTTGTTGGTGATGATCGCCTTGGTGTTCGGCGTCACCAGCCGGTCCATCTCGGCGAGGTCGGGCAGGTAGCCGTTTTCCGGGCGCAGCGGGTAGTGGACGGCGGTGCCGCGGGCGAGCGTTATCTGGCCGGCGTAGTTGGGCCAGCCGGGGTCGGGGATCAGCACCTCGTCGCCTTCCACCACGAGGGTGAAGAGCATGGCGGCGATGGCGTTGACCGCGCCCGCGCCGACCAGCACCTCGGCCGGGTCCACCGGCTGGCCCCAGCGGCCGGCGGCGCGGGCGGCGACGGCGCGCCGCAGTTCGGGCGTTCCGGCGTTGTTGGTATAGCGGGTGCGGCCGTCGCGGGCGGCGGCGTAGGCCGCCTCGATGATGTGGAGCGGCGTCCGGAACGAGGGCTCGCCCACTTCCAGGTGGATGACCTCGTCCAGTTTGGAGGCGACCTCCATCACCGCCCGGATGCCGGAGCGCGGCATCCCGGCGACCACGTGCGAATGCGCTTTCATCGGCGCTGCGATCCCTCCCCGTGCCTCGTGGCGTGGGCGTCGTCCGGATGGCCGGTAGGGTAGCGCACCGGCGGGAACGGTGGGCGAGGGGAACGCCGCGGGCTGTCGTCCCGGTCGCCGGAACGGACGAGATCGTTGGCATGAGCGCCGTGGTACGGTAGCGGCATGGCGCGGTTCGAGAACCTGCGGTGGAACCCGAGCAACATCAACCACATCCTGCGCCACGGTGTCCGGACCGGGGAGGTCATCGAGGCTCTTCGCGATGCCGTCCACGTCGAATCGACGTATGGCGGACGGTTGCTGATGATCGGCGCAACGGCAGCGGGGCGGTACATCGCGGTCATCCTCGATCCCGAGCCGATCGATGTGTACTTTCCGGTCACCGCTCGCCCCGCCAGCCGAAAAGAGCGGGCCAGACTCGCGGTCCATCGGCAGGAGCAGCAGCCATGACGACCGAACGGCGTCCCTTGAGGCCGGTCCCGGCGTTCGCCAACCGCGAGGCCGAGGCCGAATTCTGGGACACGCACGACCTGACCGATTACATGAGTTTCGATGAGCCCGTTTCCTTCGGCCCGATCGAAAGCGGGCTGGAGCAGGTCACCATTTGGGTCGATACGGAGACGCTCGACCTCGCCAGGGAGATCGCCGCCGAACGGAACATCCCCTGGGATGGGCTGCTGTTCCTGTGGTTGATCGAGCGGCGAGAGGTCGAGCGGGAGCGGCGCGCCGCGCAGGCAGCGGCGGCGGAACGGGAGAGCGCGTGAACGCGACGCGGGTGGCGTTGGTCCAGATCGGCATCGGGGTGGTCGGCGGCGAGGTGGTCGAGCAGGTGCTCGCCAACCGCGACCGCTGGCGGCAATCGCTCGGGCTCGACGTGCGGGTGGCCGCCGTCTCCGGGCGCGACGGCGCGCTGGCCGAGGAGCCCGGCGCGCCGCTGCCGGACGACCTGCTGCGGACGGCGGTTTCCGCCCGGCGCGGCGGGCAGGGGCTGCGCGAGGCGGCGGGCGGGCGGGCCTTGATTCCCACCGAGGAAGCCGTCGTCCGCCTCGGCAACGACGGGCTGGCGGTCGTGCTCGACGCGGCGGCCGGCGACGAGACGGCGACGACGCTGGCGCGGGCGCTCGGGTCCGGGGCCGGGGTCGTGCTGTCCAACAAGGCGCCGCTGGCGTTGCCGCTCGCCAACCCGATCGCCGCCGACCTGTGGGCCGAGTCGCGGCCGGGCGGCCACCTCCGCTACGAGGCGACCTGCGGGGCGGGCCTGCCGGTCATTTCCACGCTGCGGACACTGCTCGACACCGGGGACCGGGTCATCGAGATCCAGGGCGCGCTTTCCGGCACCCTCGGGGCCATCTTCTCGATGCTGGCCGACGGGCAGTCCTTCTCGGCGGCGGTGCGCGAGGCGAAGGCGCGCGGCTACACCGAGCCGGACCCGCGCGACGACCTGTCCGGGCTGGACGTGGCGCGCAAGGCGCTGATCCTCGCCCGCACCATGGGCCGCCGCGTCGATCTTTCGGACATCGCGGTCGAAAGCCTCGTGCCGGAGCACCTGGCCGGCGTGTCCATCGACCAATTCCTCGACCGGGTGGGCGACGCCGACGCCGCCTTCGCCGAGCGGGCCGCCGCGGCGCAAACCGCCGGGCGGACGCTGAAGTACGTCGCCACCGTTCCCGCCGACGGGCCGATCGCGGTCGGCGTGCGCGACGTGCCGACCAGCGGCGTGCTCGGCGCGCTGCAGGGGCCGGAGAACATCGTCTCCTTCCGCACCGAACGCTACGACGCCTACCCGCTGACGGTGGCCGGTCCCGGCGCCGGCGCGGCGGTCACCGCCGCCGGCATGCTCGGCGACGCGCTGGCGCTGGCGGGGATGCTGGCGCGGCGGTAACGGCCCGGCCGTAAACGACCGGGCTCACGAAGAACGCACCCTGAAGGGCGCTGCGAAAACGGACGCTCGTCAGGGGGCTACAGTGTCCTTTCCGTTCTCAGCCCGGTCATTTATGGCCGGGACCGCCCGGCACGGAGCATCGCCATGGCGCGCGCGTTCGAAACGACGATCGACGACGCGGACTACGAGCGCATCGCGCTCGAGGACGGCGACCGCCTGTGGGAGTTGTGGGATGGCGTGCTGGTCGAGAAGCCGGGGATGAGCTTCGAGCACAACGACGCGCAGGTGGAGATCGTTCGTCAGTTCCTCCCGCAATTGAACCGAGACCTGTTCCGAATTCGCTTCAATTCGGCCCGGGTGCGCCGGTCAAGATCCCATTTCATCCCCGATGTCCTGGTCATCCCGCTCGATCCGAACCGGGTGCGCGCCTCGAGCCCGGGTCCTCTCGAAACGTACGCGGAGCCGGCGGCCCTTATCGTCGAAATCTGGTCGCCGTCCACCGGCCGCTACGACATCAACGCCAAGCTGCCCATGTACATGGCGCGGGGCGATCGCGAGATCTGGCGCATCCACCCGTACGAGCGCAAGCTGACCGCCTGGCGGCGCCGGGAGGACGACTCCTACGCAGAGGTCGTGTATCTCGGCGGCGTCGTTCCGGTCGAGTCGCTGCCCGGCGTGACGATTGACCTCGATGCCGTGTTCGCGCCGTAGGACGGCAACGGTTCACGCCGAGGAGAAGGATTCCAGCGAGCCGAGGCAGGCCCCGAGCGGGTGGTACAGCTCCGGCTTGCCCGGCGCGAAGGGCAACGCGATGCGCGAGCCGTCGCGGGCGAGGCCCGGCCACCAGCCGCCGCGCTCGTTGTCGATCTGGTGGGCCAGCGCCCATGCCCAGCAGCGCTCGTACCAGTCCCGGTACACGCGGTCGCCGGATGCGGCCAGGAGGGCGGCTGCCGCGCCGATGGCCTCGGCGATGACCCAGTGGTACTTGCGGTCGTCGATGATGCGGCCGTCGAGGGCGAAGGAGTAGAGGAAGCCGCCGAACCGCTCGTCCCAGGCGTGGTCCGTGGCGGCGGCGAAGAAGCGCCGGGCGGTCGGAACCGCCCAATCGTTCGGGCGGGCGCGGTGCAGCAGCACCAGCAGTTTCGCCCACTCCAGCAGGTGGCCGGAGAGCACGCCCCACGGCCGGAACATGTCGTCCGGGTGGTCGCGGTTGTAGGCGAGGTCGGCCCGCCAATCCTCGTCGTAGTGCTCCCAGAGCAGGCCGCCGGTCTGGCCGGCGAGGTCGAGGCAGACCCGGCGGGCGACCCGCTCGGCGCGGTCGAGGAACCACGCATCTCCGGTCGCCGCGTGCGCGGCCAGCAGCGCCTCGGTGAGGTGCATGTTGGCGTTCTGGCCGCGGTAGGGGGAAAGCGCCGTCCAGTCCTCGTTCCATTCGTCGGCGTACAGGCCGTCGGCCTCGCGCCAGAAACGCTGCTCCAGCACGGCGCGGGCGTCGTCGAGCAGGTCGCGCGCGGCGAGCCCGGCCCGGATCGCGCCGGCGGCGGCCAGCAGCACGAAGGCGTGGCCGTAAGCGTGCTTCGCCCGGTCGGCCGGCGTCGTACCCTCCAGCAGCCACCACCAGCCGCCGTTGGCCGGGTCGCGCTGCGGACCGCGCAGGAACGCCAGCCCGTGCTCGGCCGCTTCGGCGCAGCCCGGCAGCAGGCCGAAGCGGTGGCCCTCGGCGAACCCGAGCGCGTAGCGGGCCTGCTGCACGAGGTGGCGGCCCGCCGGATCGAGCGTCGCGCCGTCGTCGGCGAAGGCGGTGACGTAGCCGCCGGTTTGCTCGTCCACGCAGCGGGGCAGGTAGAAGGCCAGCACGCGCCGCGCCTGGTCGCGGAGGAATGCGGGGTCGGCGTCGTCGATCTCGCTCACGGCTCCCTCAGGCGAAGACCTCGGCAACGGGCAGGGCGAAGCCGGGAACGACGTCCTCGCCGTCCAGCGATTCGCCCTCGATCAGGATGCGCCCGGTGCGGTCCGGATAGTGCACGGCCACGGTGCGCGACACCGGATCGACGTTCCAGACGAGGCGCACCCCGACGGCGAGGTAGATTGCCACCCGGCGGGCGTTCTCGCTTGCGGCGTCGGTCGGCAGGACGACGTCCTCCGCCAGGTCCGGGGCCATGCGCGGGTACCCGGACCATTCGGTGCGCGGCGGCATCCGCTCGGTGCGGACGAACGACGCGGACGGGCCGAGCACCGTCGGCGGATCGGCGGCGAGCACGTACCCGACGTTGATGAACACCCGGCCCAGTCCGCGCCGGCGAACGGTGCCCGAAAGCGAAGCCGTGATGGTTGCCATGGCCGCGCCCGCCGCCAGCCCGTTGGGGGGACGGCGCACCAGATCGCCGGCGATCAACTCGTACCGCCAGATGTCGTCGGGCATGCGCAGCCGGTCGTCCGGGGGTAGCCGTGGAGCGGCGGCCATCGGAATCTCCCGAGGTTGCGCAGGGGTCGGCCGGGCTGGGCGATCATACCCGCTCCCCCGTAGCGGGAGTGCATCGGTGCAAACCGAAACGATGACCTCCCGTCACGGCGAGGATGGAAGCGCGGGCGCGGGTGTCGTATACTCGTCGGGCTACGCCGCCGAGCGGCGGCGGTCTGTGTTTGTCTGCGCCAAGCCGGTCACTCCGCCGGGGTGGTGGCCGAGTCCGACCGAACGGGAGAGGTGAACGTCACGCATGCGGGTTGAGATTCGCGATTCCGAGAGCTTCGAGCAGCTTCTTCGCCGGTTCAACAAGGGCATCGAGCGCTCCGGCATCATCCGCGAGCACCGCCGCGGCCTGCGCTTCATCAGCGTGCAGGAAGAGAACCGCGCCAAGCGCCGCAAGGCCGAGCGCCGCCGCCGCCGCAACGCCTCCTAGGCGGGCGCGCTCCCGATCTGAACGGCATGGGCCGGGCGGTTATCCACCCGGCCCGTTGGCGTGCCCGGTGTCTGCGACGATGGCCGGCCGTGGTGCGTCCGGTCCCCTTGTGAACGCCGGCCGCGGATGACGTGCCCGGTTCATGCCCGCGGCCCGGGCCCGCGTCGGTTGCCGCGTTCGTCGCTGGCCGCCGGGTTCACCGCAGCGACGCATCCAGTAGCCGGAGCAGTTCGCCGACCCGCCCGCCGCCGCGCGGAGGGGAGGGGTAGCGCCGCAGGACGTCCACGACGGCCGGCAGCGCAAGGCTCCGCGCCCGGACGAGGTAATCCGCGCCGATGGCGGGATCGTTCCCTGCCGCCAGTTCGAGCGCGCGGGCGGCGTGGGCGGCCGCCCCGAGGATGTGCCTGACTTGCGTCGCCTTCGCCAGCGGGTGGAGGAACGCCGCGCCGGCCGCATGGCCCGCCGCCCGCGCGGCCTCGCTGGCGGCGGCCTGCCCGGCGTCGCGGGTTTCCCGGGCCGCCCGGTGCGCCGCCCACGCG
>JAFAEX010000267.1 GCA_023423795.1 Chloroflexota bacterium
GGCTGCCGATCCTGCCCGGCCTCGTCCGCTACGAGGAGGCGGCCGCCGGCGAGATCCGCCACGCGCTGCGCTTCACCGCCGCCCGCACCCGCAACGCCTACGTCTGGCCCGCGCGGCACGAGGCCTCCGACCGCACCGATCCGGGCCTGCCGCCGCTCGGCCAGCGCTTCCGGCTGAAGGCCGGCTTCGATGCCTCCGGCTTCTCGCCGATCAACCGGGCGATCCTGACCGCGCTCAAGCAGTACGGCATGTTCCTCGCCGACAACGGCTCCAACTGGTTCCTGTCCGGCGCCCCCGATAACCGCTGGGACAACGACGACCTGCGGGCGCTGTTGAGCGGCGTCAAGGGCTCCGACTTCGAGGCCATCGACGAATCCGGCCTGATGGTCGATCCGAACTCCGGCCGCGTCCGCGTTCCCTGACCCGCTGCCGCACTGGCGGCCCGACCCCCAGTCATCCCGAGCCTGCCGAGGGATCTCGTTCACGAGTCGAGAAGCCGAGAAGAAACGAGATCCCTCGGCAGGCTCGGGATGACAAGGGAAGCGGTGCGCGAACGCCCCCTAGTAATCGAACAGCCGCTCGGCGAGGGTCTTGCGCTCCGGGTAGCGGCCGGTGCGCTCGACCTCTTCCAGCCGCCGGATGCGCGAGCGGCGAACGAACGACACCCCGGCGAAACGCAGCGGCTCCGGCTCCCACGGCTTCGGCTGATGGCTGGCCATCGGCAGCCGCGCCAGATCCGAATCGGTCCCGGTGATCAGGTCGGCCACGAGCCGGCCCGAAAGATTGGCGGTCGCCACCCCCTGCCCGGTGTAGCCGTAGGCGAGCGCGACCTTCGTGCGCGGGTTGAACCCCATCGTCGGCATCTGGTCGCGGGGCACCCCGAAAACGCCGCCCCAGGCGTGGGTGAAGCGGTACCCCTCGAGGGCGGGGAACCACAACCGCGCCGAGCGCCGGGCGTGGGCGAAGACGTCCTCCATCCGGTCGAGGTCGTCGGTGATGCGCGAGCCGAAGGGGTAGCGGGCGCGGTAGGCGCCGAACATGATGCGCCCGTCTGCCGTGCGCTGGAGGTAGCCGGCCGTCGTCCCGAACCCGCCGACCACGTCGCGATGCTGCCAGCCGATCTGCTCCCAGACCGACTCCGGCAGCGGCTCGGTGAGCACGATGTGGGAGGTCATCGGGATGACGTGGCGGCGCAATTTGTCCAGCCGGGCCATGTAGGCCTCGCCGGCCAGCACGATCGCGCGGCGGGCGCGCACCTCGCCGCGGTCGGTCGCCAGCACCGGCCGCTCGCCGCCCCGGTAATCGGTCACGCGGGTCTGCTCGTAGACGACCCCGCCGCGCTTCTCCACCGCACGGGCGAGGCCGCGCGCCAGTTTGGCCGGCTGGATCACCGCGCCCTCCCGGTTGTGGAAGGACGCCACCGCCCCGGCCACGCGCAAACGCTCGGCGGTGCCGGCGGCGTCCAGCACCGCGACCCGGTCGCCGAAGCCGAGCGCCTCGTATTCGGCGCGTCGCTCTTCGAGCAGCGGCACGTCGTAGGCGGCGCGGGCGACGTCGGTTTCGCCGCCCTTGGCGTAGTCGCAGTCGATGCCCTCCTCGGCGCACACCGCGCCGACGTCGTCCACCGAATCGAACATCGCCTGCACGACGCCACGGGCCGCCTCGACTCCGTAGGTGCGCATCAGCGCCGTCTTCGTCACCGGGAAGCCGGCGAAGCACCAGCCGCCGTTGCGGCCGGACGCGCCGAAGCCGGCGATCTCGGCCTCGACCACGGCGACCGAGAGCGACGGCTCCCGGCGCAGCAGTTTGTAGGCGGTCCACAACCCGGAGAACCCCGCGCCCATGATCGCGACGTCCACCTCGGTCGAGCCGTCCAAAGGCGGCCGGGGCGTCAGGTCGTCGCCGCAGGTTTCCAGCCAGAACGAGGTCGAGCGGTAATCCTTCACGGCGAACCCTCCGAGTACCGAGTGCCAAGTGCCGAGGAATGGTCGGCCGGCGCGGCGCGTCAGTGCTTGCTGACTCGGCACTCGGCACTCGGTACTTACCGCCGGCCGTGCGGGTCGAGCGCGTCGCGCAGGCCGTCGCCGACGAAGTTGATGCTGATGACGGTCAGAAAGATCATCATGCCCGGCGCGATGGCGAACACCGGCAGTTGCTGCATGAGCGGCTGGGCGTCCCGCAACAGGTTGCCCCACGTGGCGGTCGGCGGCTGCACGCCGTAGCCGAGGTAACTCAGGCCCGATTCGGTGATGATCGAGGCGGCCACCAGCAGGCTCGCCTGCACGACGATCGGGCCGACCGCGCCCGGCAGCACGTGCCGCATCATGATCCGCCCGTTGGAGCCGCCGGCGGCGCGGGCGGCCTCGACGAACTCCTTCTCCTTCAGGCTGAGGAACGTGGCGCGCACCATCCGCGCCAGCCCCATCCACGACAGGACGCCGATCACCAGCGCGATCGGCGCAACGCTGCCTTGCAGGAAGCGCAGTTCGCTGGCCTTGATCAGCGTGCCCAGCACGATCAGCACGAACAATTGCGGAAAGCAGAGGAAGGCGTCGGTCAGGCGCATCAGCAGCGCGTCGGTCAGCCCGCCGAAATAGCCGGCAACCGCGCCGAACGCGGTGCCGATCACCAGCGCCACCAGCGTGGCCGCCAGCCCGATCGAGAGCGACACCCGGCCGCCTTCGAGCGTGCGGGCGAACACGTCGCGCCCGGCCTCGTCAGTGCCGAACCAGTGGTCCAGCGACGGCCCCTGCTTGCGCTCGGAGGCCGACAGCGCGTTCGGGTCGTGCGGCGCCAGCGGCGCGAGGATGGCCGAGAGGACGAGGATCACCAGCACCACCAGCCCGGCGGTCGCCAGCCGGTGGCGCAGGAACCGGCGCACGACCAGCCGCGCCATCGTGTCGTGGCGGCCCGGCGCGGCGGTGAGCGAAGAACCGGGCGGCTCCGGGGATGCGGGCGGCGGCGCCGGCTCGGCGGCAGCCGCCAGCCGGCGGGTGTCGGTCGAAGCGCTCATGCCAGCCGAATCCTCGGGTCGAGCCACGCGTACAGCAGGTCGGCGATGATGTTGGCGACCACGATCAGCGCCGAGGTGATCATGATGATGGCCATCAGCAACCCGTAGTCGCGCCGCTCCGCCGCCGCATAGAAGAGTCGTCCCATGCCGGGCCAGGCGAAGATCACCTCGGTGAACAGCGCGCCGGTGAACAGGAACGGCACGTCCAGCGCCATCAGCGTCACCAGCGGGATGGCGGCGTTGCGGAAGGCGTGGCGCATCACGACCAGCCGCTCCCGCACGCCCTTGGCGCGGGCCGTCCGCACGTAGTCCTGGTGGATCGTCTCCAGCATCGACGCGCGCAGGAACCGCGAATACCACGCCACCCAGCCGGCGGCGAGCATCGTCACCGGCAGGATCAGGTGGCGGATGCGGTCGCCGATCGAGAACGGCGCGCCCATCGTGGAAACGCCGCCGGCCGGCAGCAGCGGTTTGCCGGTGAAGGGGTTGTCCAGCCAGCCGTAGAAGACCAGCAGCAGGATCAGCCCCAGCCAGAAGATCGGGATGGATTGCCCGATGAAGGTGAGGGCGGTCACGGCGTGGTCGAACTTCGAATACTGCCGCGTGGCCGACAGGATGCCGACCGGGATCGCGATCACCAGCGTGACCGCCCAGGCCACGGCCATCAGCGTCAGCGTGTTCGGCAGCCGTTCCTTGATCTCGTCGGCGACCGGGCGGCGCGACGTGACCGACATCCCGAGGTCGCCCTGCACGACGCGGCCCAGCCACTTGGCGTACTGGACGTGGACGGGGTCGTGCAGCCCGAGGTCGCGCTCCAGTTGCGCGAGGTCGGCCGCGCTCATGCCGCCGCCGCGCCGCATGTAGGCGCCGGTCGGGCCGCCGGGCGCCGCCTGCAGCAGCAGGAACACGGTGACGCTGACGAACAGCAGCAGCGGGATCGCGCCGAGCAGGCGCCGCAGGACGAACTGGGCCAAGACGCGCTCCGAAGGTGGCGAACCGGTCGTCGATGGTTGGCGATGGCGGTTGCGAATCTCGGTCGGTCCGTTGCGACGCTCACCCGGGAATGAATTCCCGGGCTACGGGAACGAAACCCCTCCGGGGTTGAGACCGACGGGCGGTTGCGCCGACCTCGTGCCCAGTCCCGGAGGGACTTCGTTTACGTAGCCCGGGGTTTCAACCCCGGGCGAACGTAGCCGGCAACCGCCATCAACGCCGCGGTCCGCGCCGCCGGCGACCGCTCCCGGCCGCCGGCGGTACGAACGGAACGTCCCGTTACTGCTCCAGCCACCAGTTCTCGGCGTCCCAGGTCGCGTACTCCCACGTGCTCACGGTGAAGCCGTGGAGCCGGTTGGAGTAAACGCTGCCTTCGCTGAACTGGAAGATCGGGAAGGAGACGATGTCCTCGCGCAGCGCGTCGGCGATGTTGCAGAAGTTCGCCCGCCGCTCCTCGACATCCGGCGTCGAGTTGGCCGCGTCCATCCACTGGCCGACGTCGTCGCGGACCCAGCGGTAGATGTTGAGCCCGCCGGGGTTCTCGGCGCTGGGCACCTGGTCGGGCGCGTAGACCTCGTCCAGTTCCGCGCCCGGCTCGGCGAAGAAGCCGGAGTCGTACATGAGCATGTCGTAGTCGCCCAGTTTGCGCGGCGACCCGTCGTCCCAGGTGCCGAAGATGACGGCGAATTCCTGGTTCTCGATGCGCGCCTCGACGCCGACGTTGCGCAGGTCTTCCTGGATCGCCAGCCCGACGAGATCGAGCGTGGAGAACCCGGTGTAGGAGTTCATCATCAGGCTGAGCGGCGTGCCGTCCTCGACGCCTTCGACGCCGTGGGCCTCGCGGATGCCGTCGCCGCTTTCGTCGCGCCAGCCGGCCTCGTCCAGCAGCGCCATCGCCCGCTCGGGGTCGTGGGTGAACGGCTCGACCTCGCAGGCCATCCAGCCGACGTCGAACGGCGAATCGAGGTCGAAGACGCGGCCTTCCATCAGTTCCTGGTTGATGCGGGTGCGGTCGATCGCCAACGTGATCGCCTCGCGAACGCGGATGTCGCCGAGGATCGGGTGCGGCGCATCGGCGCCGGGATCGCCGTCGAACGGGTTCGAGAGGTTGAAGTGGAGCTGCGTCACCCAGATGCCCGGGGCGATGCGGCCGGTGCCGGAGCCGGACTCCTCGATCTGGAGTTCGGCCTCGTCGCCCGCCCAGAGCATGACGTGGCCTTCGCCCTCGATCATCCGCGCGGTGCGCGACTCCTCGGCCGGGACGATCAGGAAGTTGACCGCGTCGAGGTAGGGCTTGCCTTCCTCGCGGTAGTTGTCGTTGCGAACCGTGGCGAGGTACTCGCCGGAGGCCCACTCCTGCAACACGAACGGGCCGGTGCCGATCGGGAACCGGTTGAAGTCCCAGTTCTTCATGTCCGCCGCGTCGCCGGTGGCGTGCTTCGGCAGGATGTAGGGGAACTGGTCGAGGTAGCCGGCGTTGAACGCGGAGTAGGTCACGACCGCGGTCTGCGGGTCCGGCGTCTCCACGTTATCGATCAGGGCGTACTGGCTGGCGACCGCCGAGCCGTTGGCCACGTCGCGGGCGGCCTCCCAGGTGAACTTGACGTCCTCGGAGGTGAACGGCGTGCCGTCCGACCAGACGACCTCCGGCTTGAGTTTCCAGGTGATCGTCAGCAGATCTTCGGAGACGCCGCCGTTGTCGAGCGTCGGCAACTCGGCCGCCAGCATCGGCTGGAAGTTCCCGTCGGGGTCGTTGTAGGTCAGTCCTTCGAGGATGATGTTGCTGACCTGCAGCGCGATCGACGTGTTGCCGATGATCGGGTTCAGGGTGTCGGGGTCCTCGTAGAGCAGGAAGTTGGCGGCCCCGCCGGGCACCGGCGGCCCCTGGGTGTCCGAGTAATAGGGCGCTTCGCCCGCCGCTTCGGGGGTCGAAGCGGCGTCCTGGGCGGCCACGCCCGGCCCGGCGGCCATCGTCGCCACCAGCGCCCCGGCGCCAACGATGCGCCACCACCGCGATCGGAGTCCGGTCCACGCCATCGAGCCTGCTCCTCGGTGCTTCGCGTTCCGCCGTCGCCGGTCGCCACGCTGGGCGGGGTCCCGCTGACCCAATCGGCGCCCCGGTCGAAGGGTTGTGCGGCAACGGCGCACCACGGCGGTGCGCGCGGTCGTCCCACGACGGAGGGGGTAGACGCCGGCAGTATAGCAACGGGTCCGGCGGCGTCCTTGTGCGTTGCGTCCGCACCCGGCGACCGTCCGTTGGCGCGATTCCGGCCGCGCGGACGCCCATGGGCGGCGATACTGCGCGCATCGAAACCACGAACCGCCGCCGGATGGGGCGTCGGCATCAGCCGGGCGCAACGCACAGCGCGGGGTCGGGCGCTCATGGCGGAATGCGCGGCAGGATCGGGCGCGAGCCCCGGTGCGGGTCGCTGGCCGGGTGAAGGATGAACCGGGAAACGCTGGTCAACGTGGCGTTGGTGACCATCGCGGTAGCCGTCGTCTGTGCGGCCATCGTGGTCGTGCGCCGCCGCTGGCCGGATCGGCTGCTGGAGGAACACGGGGCGATCGGCGCGGTGCTGGCGATCGCCGCCACGGTCTACGGCATCATCCTCGGCCTCACGGTGGTCGCGGTCTGGGAGCGGTTCCTGTCGGCGGAGGTGATCCTCACCGACGAGTTGAACGCGCTGTACGCGGTCGTCCGCATCGCCGGGGCCTACCCGCCCGACGAACGCGAGCACCTCGAGTCCGCGGCGCTCGCCTACGGCAACGCGGTGGCGCAATACGAACTGGGCGAAGGCACGGTGACGTCGGGCAGTTCGCCGCAAGCGCGATCGGCGGTTCGCCGGATGTACGCGGTCCTCAACGGCATCGCCGCGGACGGAGGTCCCGGCGAATTGGCGCTCGAACCATCCTACGAAGCGGTGATGCGGCTGGATCAGGCGCGGGGCGACCGCCTGGTGCTGGAAGACCGGTCGCTGCCGGGCCGGCTGTGGGTCGTGCTGCTGGTCGGCGGCGGGACGACGATGATGTTCCTCGTGCTGCTCGCGCCGGGGAACCTGCCTGTCCACCTGTTGATCGGCGGCGCGACCACGCTGCTGATTGGGTTGACGCTGTCGCTGGTGCACGAAATGGACCGGCCGTTCCACGAACCGATCGCCATCGACTTCGGCGCCTACGGCCGCGGGCTGCGCTCGCTGGAACGCGAGGCCGGCGAACCGCTCGTGCCGCTCGCCGTCGCCACCCCGGTGGCGCGGTGAACGGCGCCGCTACCGTCCCAGCCTGCCACCCGTGATCCCGGGCAGCCCACCCTCATGCCGCGTCATCCCGAGCAACCGCCCGTCATCCCTCGACAGGCTCGGGATGACGGTGGGGCGCTCGGGATCACGGGACAAGTGGCGCCGGCAGCGTTCTGGAGCGGGCGCTAGGCCCGATCCTGCCACGGCGGCAGCGCCTCCGGCTCGGGCAGCGTCAACCCCGGCACGCGGGCGGCGAACAGCGCCGGCGCGCCTTGCTCGGCGACCGTCCCGCGCAGTTCGTAGGCGAGGGTCTTGACGGTGGAAGGGATCGCGCCGGCAGCCTCCATGCGGCGCAGCGCAGGTCCCACGTTCGACTCCGAGCTGAACAGGCAATCTTCCAGCAGGAAGACCTCGTACCCGGCGGCGATGAGGCCGAGGACGGATTGCAGCACGCAGACGTCGGTCTCGGCACCGGCGACCGCCACCTGCCGCCGCCCGGTCGCGGCCAGCGCCTCGGGGATGCCCGGCTCGCCGCAGCAACCGAACCGGCGCTTGGTCAGTTTCTGCCCGTGGGCCGGGAAGTACGGCTCCAGCACCGGTGGCAGCCAGCCCTTGTTCTCGACCGGCTGCTCGAACGTGGCGAGGCAGGGCAGATCGTAGGCCGTCGCCAGCCCGAGCAGGAATCTCAACCGCTCCAGCAGCGGGGCGCTCTCGCCGGCCATCCAGCCGTCGAGGAAACCGGGCTGGACGTCGATGACGAGGATCATCGCATCATCGGGACGGACCACGGTGGGAGTCGGCATCGCTGGGGACCTCGGCAGGCGACCGCGCCCGGCATCGAACCACCGGGCACGCGGCCGACGATAGCAGGTGCTCGTTGGTGCGCGCCCGATCGCCGCCGGGGCGGCAGGAGCCCGCACCGGGAGACGCCGAACGCCCCGCGAACGGGGCGTCCAGCGCATCGTATCGACCTGGTGCGATCCGGCCTACATCTCGCCCTGGCCGGGGCGCGGGGCGCGGCTGCCGCGCCGCTGGCCGACCTTGAGCCGCAGGTTGGCGCGGCGCAGCGCGGCGGACGCCGCCGCGAGGTCGGCGGTTTCCTGCCGATTGGCGACCGCGTCCTGGGCGCGGGCGCGGGCGGCGTCGGCGCGGGAAACGTCGATCTCCTCGGCCCGCTCCGCTGTGTCGGCGAGGACGACCACCTTGTCCGGGGTGACCTCCATGAAGCCGCCGAAGACGATCAGCGACTGCTCGGTGTTCCCCTTCTTCACCCGCAGTTCGCCGGCGGAGAGGGTGGTGATCAGCGGAGCGTGCTGCGGCAGGATGCCGAGCATACCGTCGGTGCCGGGCGCGACGACCATATCGACGTCGGACTCGGAGAAGACGATGCGCTCGCCGGTGACGATCTCGACGCTCAACTTGGCCATGCGCGCGTTCCTTCGGTGGTCCGCCCCGTCCCCGGCGAAGCGGGAACGGGGTCACGGAGCGGTGCGGACGGTTAGGCCGCGACGCCGGTCAGCTGCTGCGCCTTCTCGATGGCCATGTCGATGTTGCCGACCATCAGGAACGCCTGCTCGGGCAGGGCATCCACCTTGCCGTCGAGGATGGCGCGGAACGAGCGCACCGTCTCCTCGCGGGAGACGTACTGGCCCGGCGTACCGGTGAACACTTCGGCGGTGAAGAACGGCTGCGACATGAACAGCTCGAGCTTGCGGGCGCGGGACACGATCAGCTTGTCCTCGTCCGACAGCTCTTCCACACCGAGGATGGCGATGATGTCCTGCAGGTCGCGGTAGCGCTGCAGCACCTGCTGCACCTCGCGGGCGGTGTTGTAATGCACGTCGCCCACGATCAGCGGGTCGAGCACGCGCGAGGTCGAAGCGAGGGGATCCACCGCCGGGAAGATGCCGCGGGAGGCGATGGAGCGCTCCAGCGACACCGTCGCGTCGAGGTGGGCGAACGTCGTCGCCGGGGCCGGGTCGGTGTAGTCGTCGGCCGGCACGTAGATCGCCTGCAGCGAGGTGATCGAGTGGCCGCGGGTCGAGGTGATGCGCTCCTGGAGCTGGCCCATCTCGGTGGCCAGCGTCGGCTGGTAGCCCACCGCGCTCGGCATCCGGCCGAGGAGCGCCGACACTTCCGAGCCCGCCTGCACGAAGCGGAAGATGTTGTCGATGAAGAGGAGGACGTCGCGGCCCTCGTCGCGGAAGTACTCCGCCATCGTCAGGCCGGAAAGGCCGACGCGCAGGCGGGCGCCCGGCGGCTCGTTCATCTGCCCGAAGACGAGCACCGTCTTGTCCACGACGCCCGACTCGTGCATCTCGCCCCAGAGCTGGGTCCCTTCGCGGGTGCGCTCGCCCACGCCGCAGAAGACGGAGTACCCGCCGTGCTCGGAGGCGATGTTGCGGATCAGCTCGGTGATGACCACCGTCTTGCCGACGCCCGCGCCGCCGAAGATGCCGGTCTTGCCGCCCTTGGTGAACGGGGCGATCAGGTCGATGACCTTGATCCCGGTCTCGAAGATCTCGACCGTGCTGGCCTGCTCGTCGAAGCTCGGGGCCGGCTGGTGGATCGGACGGGTCTCGGTGGTCTCCACCGGGCCGGCTTCGTCGATCGGCTGACCGGTGACGTTGAGGATGCGCCCCAGCGTCGCCGGGCCGACCGGCACGGCGATGGCCTGCCCGGTGTCCACCGCGTCCATCCCGCGGCGCAGGCCGTCGGTGGTGGACATGGCGACGGTGCGGACCGCCTCGTTGCCGAGGTGGGTCTGCGTCTCCAGCACCAGCACGGTGCCGTCGTCGCGGGTCACCTCGACCGCGTTGTAGATCTGGGGAAGCTGGTCCGACGGGAACTCGAGGTCCACGACGGGACCCATGATCTGGATGATCTTGCCGGTGGCGGCCATTGCGTCTCCCTCTACGAAGTGCAACGTGCTACGTGCCAAGTGCCGAGTTGGTGCTGGGTGCTGGGTGCTTCGAACGACGGCCCCTCGGCACCGCCTACCGTCAATCGACTCACGTCTATCGCCTGTCGCCTGTCGCCTCGTTACGCGAACGCGTTCGCGCCGGCGGCGATCTCGGAGACTTCCTGGGTGATGCGCGCCTGGCGGGCCTTGTTGCGCTCCAGCGTCAGCCCGGCCACGAGGTCCTTGGCGTTTTCCGACGCGTTCTTCATCGCGACCATCCGGGCGGAGTGCTCGGAGGCCACCGATTCGAGGAACGCCTGGTACAGCTGCACCTCGGCGTAGCGCGGCAGGAGCTGCTGGAGCACCTCCTCCGGGCTTGGCTCGAAGATGTAGTCGGCGTACTGGCCGACTTCCTCCGGCCGCTCGATCGGCAGGATGCGCCGCACGACCGGTCGCTGGGTCAGCGTGTTGACGAACTCGGCGTAGACGACGTAGACCGCGTCCACCTTGCCGGACAGGAAGTCCTCGCTGGCGACCTCGGCGATGCCGCGCATGTCCTCCAGCGTCAGGGTGTCGCCGAGGCCGGTGAAGGCGGCGACGACGTTCTGGTTCGTGCGAACCATGAAGTCGCGGCCCTTCTTGCCGGCGGCGATCACCTCCACCGGCACCCCGGCCTCGCTCAGGATGTAGCGGGAGGCGCGGCGGATGATGTTGGTGTTCAGCGCGCCGGTCAGGCCGCGGTCCGGCGTGATCAGGATCACCGCCGCGGCCCCGATCTCGCGCTCGGCCAGCAGCGGGTATTGCTGGAGCACTTCGGGATCGGCCGTCGCCGCCGACAGGTCGGCGATGACCGCCCGCAGCCGTTCGGCGTAAGGCCGGCTGGCGAGCACGCGCTGCTGCGCCTTGCGCATCTTGGCCGCGGAGACCATCTCCATGGCCCGCGTGATCTGGGACATGTTATGGACGCTGCGGATGCGGCGCCGAATTTCGCGCTCACTCGCCACGACGGTCGTCCCCCACCCGGCGGGCGGCGCGTGCGCCGCCCGCCCGTGCATGCATCAGCTAGTCGGCGGCCGCGGCGGCCGTCGAGCGGGAGGCCCACTGGGAGCCGCCCTTGAACGAATCGCTGGCCCGCTTCAGCGCGCCGGTGATCTCGTCGTCCAGCGCCTTGCGGTCGCGGATGGCGGCGAGCAGGCCCGGCTCGGCGGTGCGCAGGTAGTCGAGGTACGCCGCTTCGAAGGCGCGCACCTGGTCCACCGCGACGTCGGCGAGGTAGCCGTTGCCGGCCATCCACAGGGACGCCACCTGCTCCTCGACCGGCATCGGCTGGTACTGGCCCTGCTTGAGCAGTTCGGTCATGCGCTGGCCGGTTTCGATCTGGTTGCGGGTGACCGGGTCCAGGTCGCTGGTGCCGAACTGGGCGAAGGCGGCCAGCGAGCGGTACTGCGCGAGGTCAAGCCGCAAGCGGCCGGCGACCTGGCGCATCGCCTTGATCTGGGCCGCGCCGCCGACGCGGGAGACCGAGATGCCGACGTTGATCGCCGGCCGGATGCCCGCGTAGAACAGGTCCGGCTCCAGGTAGATCTGGCCGTCGGTGATGGAGATGACGTTGGTCGGGATGTAGGCCGACACGTCGCCCGCCTGCGTCTCGATCATCGGCAGGCTGGTCAGCGAGCCGCCGCCGAGTTCGTCGGACAGGCGCGCCGAGCGCTCCAGCAACCGGGAGTGCAGGTAGAAGACGTCGCCGGGGTAGGCCTCGCGGCCCGGCGGCCGGCGGACCAGCAGCGACACTTCGCGGTACGCCTGCGCGTGCTTCGACAGGTCGTCGTAGACGATCAGCGCGTCCCGGCCGGTGTTCATGAACTCCTCGCCCATCGCCGTGCCGGCGAACGGGGCGATGTACTGGAGCGGCGCCGGGTCGGCGGCGGAGGCGACGACGACGATGGTGTGGGCCATCGCGCCTTCGTCTTCCAGCCGGCGCACGAGCTGCGCGACCTGGGCCTGCTTCTGGCCGATGGCCACGTAGATGCAGATCACGTCGCCGCCGCGCTGGTTGATGATGGTGTCGAGGGCAACGGCGGTCTTGCCGGTCTGGCGGTCGCCGATGATCAGCTCGCGCTGGCCGCGGCCGATCGGGATCATGGCGTCGATCGCCTTGATGCCCGTCTGCAGCGCCTCATCGACGTTCTGCCGCTTGATGACGCCCGGGGCGATGACCTCGATCGGGCCCCGCTTGTCGGCGGCAATCGGGCCCTTGCCGTCGATCGGCTGGCCGAGGGCGTTGACCACCCGGCCGATCAGGGCGTCGCCGACCGGGACGGAGGCGATCTGGCCGGTGGACCGGACCTCGTCGCCTTCCTCGATCTCCTTGTATTCGCCGAGGATGATGACGGCGACCGCATCCTCCTCGAGGTTGAGGACCAGCCCGATCGTGCCGGTCTTGGGGAACTCGACCAGTTCCGACGCCATCACCTGGCTGAGGCCGTAGACGTTGGCGATGCCGTCGCCGACGCTGATGACCCGGCCGACGTTGGTGATCGTCGCGGAATCCTGGAAGCCGGAAATCTGTTCCCGGATGATATCGCTGATTTCGGTTGCGCGGACGGACATTTCCCGCTCCTGTTCCGCGACGCGGCCACGCCGGCCGCCGGTTCCTCCGTGTGCAACCCCGGCCGCAACCGGGGAGAACGCTCGCCTTAGGTGGCGGAGGCGAGCCGCGCTCGCAACTTCCGCAATTGGCCGACCGCGCTGCCGTCGATGACGATGTCGCCGACGCGGGCAACGAGGCCGCCGATGATGCTCGGGTCCACCGAGACCCGCAGTTCGACCTGCTTGCCGACCAGCTTCTGGAGCCGGTCGCGGACCAGCGCCTCGCTTTCCGGCGAGAGCGGGTCGGCCGTGGTGACCTCGGCCACCGCGATGCCGCGCTCGGCCCGGAGCATGTCGTCGTACAGCTCGGCGATGCGGGGCGCCTCACCGGCCCGATCGCGCTCGACGAGCATGTGCGCGAGGTTGCGCGCTTCCGGCTGGCCGTTCGCCAGCACCCGATCGACCAGCGCGAACTTGCGCTCGCGGGTGATGCTGGGGTTGGCGAGGTAGTTGGCCGCCAACGGGTCGCTCGCCAGTTCGGCGAGCCGGCCGAGGTCGGCCTGCCAGGCGTCGAGCGTCCCCCGCTCCTTGGCCAGGTCGAAGACCGCCTGGGCGTATCGCTTGGCCGCGCTGCTGGCCACGGTCGTCTCCCTTCGCGCCGCGTCCGCGCCGCCCGGTCCGGGTTGCGCGGGCACGCCGCCCCTTCCCTGTTCGCTAGACCCCGGACGCGCCGTTGACGCCGGCGCCGGCCTCGGCCAGCGTTTCCTCGATCAGGCGCGCCTGGGCGGCCGGGTCGAGGTTCTTGCGCACGATCTTCTCGGCCGCCATCACCGAAAGGTCGGCGACCTCCTGCCGCAGCATGAGCCGTGCCTGCTGCGTTTCCTGCCGCAGGGTGGCCTGGGCGCGGGCGAGGTACTCGTCGGACTGCCGGGCCGCGTCCTCACGGGCGCGGGCCAGCGTCGCGTCGGCCGCCTCGCGGGCCTGGGTCACCACCTGCTGCGCCTGGCGGCGCGCCTCGGCCAGCGCCTCTTCGTTGCGCTGGGCCGTGGCCGCCAGCTCGACCTTCATCCGCTCGGCCGCTTCCAGGCTTTCGCGCACCCGCTCCTGCCGCTGGTCGAGGATCTTGGTGATCGGGCCCAGGGCGAACTTCCAGAACAACCAAACGAAGATGACGAAGGCGACGAGCTGGACCAGGAATCCCCAAAGATCGATGCCGAGAGCGCCCATAATCTTGTCCTTCGCCTTTCACTGCCTCGCGTACCGCACCGCCGGCGACCTTCCGCAGCCGCGAGCCGGGCGCAGCCGGCGCGGACGCGCGGGCGTCCGGCGGGTTTCCCCGCCGGACGCCGGTGCGCCGTGCTAGACGACGAAGGCGATGATGATGGCGATAACGAAGGCGTAAATGGCGACCGCTTCGGCGAGCGCCGCGCCGATGATCATCGTGGTCCGGACTTCGCCGGCGGCCTCGGGGTTGCGCCCGATGGCCTCCATCGCGCCGCGGACCGCCATGCCGATGCCGAGGGCAGGGCCGAGGCCGCCGATGCCGATGGCGATGGCCGCGCCGATCGCCTTCGCCGCCGCAACGTCCGTCATAGCGTCGAACATCGTGAATCCCTCCCGAGGCCGCACTCCCGCGACCCGTGCTGCTACTCGGCTGCGGACGACCCCCAGCCAATCCGCCATGGTTCGTCCCCGGCAGGCACACCCCGCCGGGGGTCGCGGTGGGAACCTACCGGCCCCGCCGCCGGTCCCCTAGTCCGCGGCGCCCGCCGGAGCGTGCGCGGTCGCGGGAAGGTGGGCCTCCTCGTGGTGGTGCTCTTCGCCGTGCCCGTGGTCGTGGGCGGCGGCCAGCGCGATGTAGATGAGCGTCAGCAGGGCGAACACCAGCGCCTGGATGGTGCCGAACATCAGCTCCAGCAGGATGAAGATGACCGGCAGCGCGCCGAGGACGACGGCGCCGGCAACCCCGGCGACGACGGTGGCCGAGCTCAGCAGGCCGGCGATCCCCTTCACCATCGCGTAGATGACGCCCAGCAGGACCTCGCCCGCGAAGACGTTGCCGAAGAGACGGGCGCTGAGCGAGATGATGCGCGAGAACTCGGAGATGATCTCGATCGGCAGCAGGAACGGCGGGTTGGCCATGTGCTTGATGCGGCCAACCGGGCCGTGGGCGCGGATGCCGTAGATCTGCACCATGGTGAAGGTGAGGACCGACATCGCCAGCGTCATGTTGAGGTCGGCGTTCGGCGGGCGCATCAGGTAGACGCGCTTCGGGCCGTGCTCGTCGGTCGCCGCCGCCGGGGCGCCGGCGGCCGGAACCATCGGGTCGATCGAGGCGACTTCGAGGACGCCCGTTTCCGGGGTGGCGTGCTCGTCGCCCGGCACGGCCTCGTCGCCCTCGTGGATCGTCTCGGCGACGGCCGGCTCCTCGATGTAGATGGTGCCGACGCCGGGCAGGATGCCGGTGTAGTTGGCGAACGCGATGAAGATGAAGATCGCGGCCACCAGCGGGAAGACCTTGCGCCCGAGTTCCTTGCCGCCCGTGCCCTCGACGAGGTTGAGCAGGAACTCGGCGATCAGTTCGAAGACGCCCTGCGCCCGCCCGGGCACCGGCTTTGCGTTGCGGGCGATCAATCCGAAGACGAGGATCAGCAACGCCATGACGATGAACATCATCACCATCGAGTTGGTGATGGCCACCGGGCCAATCTGGGCCAGTTTTTCCGGCGCCAGCGAGATGTGGATCTCCATGCCTCGGCCTTACTCCTCGTCCCCGCGCTCCGCCCGTTCCCGGCGGTCGCGCTCCGATTCGTGGTCCGCGTCCCACTCCGCCATCCGGCGGGCGCGCTCCTCGGCGTCCACGGCGTCCGGGTCTTCCGGCAGCGCCGCGGTGGTGCGGCTCAGCCGCACCAGTTCCCACCCCGCCAACCCGAGACCGACGAAGACGCCGACCAGCGTGAAGACGGGGCCGCGCCCGGTCCGGTTGTCGGCGAACAACCCGATCAGGATGGGCAGCAAGAGCCCGCCGACCACGGCGAACCCGATCCCCGCGGCCTGGCCGATGGCGGCCAGCCGCGAACGATCCTTCGGCCCGATCCTGCCCGGCTGCATGCCCGGCCGTCCCTTCTTCGCGCCCGGTTCCCGATTGCGAAGAATATCACGATCTTCGCCGCGGGTCACAGCCCGCAGCGACCGTCGGGCACAGGTGCCCGGCGGCCGTCCGCGCCGGGTACAGTAGCACGACATTGCCGAGGCGACAGGCGGCAGAGAAACGTCGATCGTCGTCGATTCGAGCCAGTTCGGGCATCGCCTGTCGCCTGCCGCCTGTCGCCTCGATCACAAGGAGCCCCGTGCATGCGCCTCGTCCGCATCGGTCTCGCCTCGGTCAACACCACCGTCGGCGCGTTCACCGCCAACGCCGACCGGGTGATCCGCCTGCTCGGCGAGATGGCGGCCGACGACGTGACCGTGGCCGTCTTCCCGGAGCAGGTCATCGGCGGCTACCCGGTCGAGGACCTCATCCAGTGGCAGGGTTTCGTGGACGGCCAATGGCCCCACCTGCTGCGGGTGGCCGAGGCGACGCGCGGCCTGCCGGTGCTGGCGGTGCTCGGCGTCGCCGTCGATTTCCGCGGGTTGCGCTACAACGCGGCGGCGGCGCTCGCCGGCGGGCGGGTGCTGGCGATCGTCCCCAAGGAAAAACTGCCCACCTACAACATCTTCTACGAGGGCCGCACCTTCACCCGCGGCGTCATCCCCGGCGGCGCCGACGAAATCCGCGGCGTCCCCTTCGGCGACCTGATCGTGCGCTGCGACTTCGGCACGCTGGCGCTGGAGGTCTGCGAAGACCTGTGGAGCGCCGACGGGCCGATCGGGCGGCGGTCCTATTCCGGGGCGGAACTGGTTTGCAACGTCTCCGCCTCCCCGTTCCGGCTCGGCGTCACCCAGACCCGGCGCGAACTGATCTCGACGCGGGCCGCCGACCACGGGGTGACCATCGCCTACGCCAACGCGGTCGGGGCCAACGACGGGCTGGTCTTCGACGGAGGCGGCTTCGTCAGCCAGAACGGCAAGGGGATGCTGGACGCCCCGCGCTGGCGCGAGGGGTTCGCGGCCGTCACCGTCGATCTCGACCGCACCACCCGCCTCCGTACCGAGAATTCAACCTGGCGGCTCGACCAGGAAGCGTGGGCGGCCTCCAGCGAGCCGGTTCCGGTGGTGGACGTTTCGGCCGATCTCCTCGACACGACCGAGGCGCGGCGCACCCTGACCTACCCGGTCCCAGCCGACCGCTCGTTCTTCCTGCCGCCGGCCGCGCCGCCGCCGTCCCCGCGCGAGGCGTTCTTCGAGGACCTGCTCGACGCGCTGGCGCTCGGCGTCGGCGACTATTTCGAGAAGAACCCCCACTTCAAGCTGATCGGCATTTCGCTCTCGGGCGGGCGCGACTCCCTGCTCACCCTGCTGGTCGCCCACCGCTACGCCAGCCGGGTGCGGCCCGACGACCCGGGCTCGCTGCTGCGCGCCTTCACCCAGCCTTCGCAGCACACCAGCGACGAGACGCTGGACGCGGCGAAGACGATCTGCGCCGACCTCGGGGTGCCGCTGGAAGTCGTCCCCATCGCCGAGGCCTACGAACGGGAACTGGCCGCGACCGAGGCGATGCTGGGCGGCCAGCCGGCCAGCGAGATCACGAAGCAGAACATCCAGGCGCGCATCCGCGGCCAGCGGATGTGGAACTGGTCCAACTCCTCGGCCGGGATGTTCCTCCAGACCGGCAACATGAGCGAGAAGGCGGTCGGCTACACCACCATCGGCGGCGACCTCGAAGGCGCGCTCGGCGTGCTGGCCAACGTGCCCAAGACCGTGGTCATGGCGCTGCTCGACTACCTGCTGGCAAAGACCGGTCACGACGGCATCGCCAGGGTGCTGGCCAAGCCGGCCGGCCCGGAACTCGCGCCGAACCAGGTGGGCGAGCAGGAACTGATGCCCTTCCCGATCCTCGACGCCTGCTTCCACCTCTTCGCGGCCGAAAAGATGCTGCCGGACGAGGTCGTGCTGGTGCTGGACGCGATGTTTCCCGAGATCCCGGCCGAAACGCTGCGGGCGTACGTGGACAAGTTCGTCCGGCTGTTCCTCTCCAACATCTACAAGTGGGTGCAGGCCCCGGTCTCGATCCACGTCGGCACCCTGGACCTCGACCGCGAACGGGCGCTGCAACTGCCCGTCGTGCAATCGCGCGACTGGACGCGTGGGCGGCCTACGGTCCATGGTGACGATGAGGACTCCTCCGCATCCACCCCCCGCAATCGGCCGTAAGCATCGATGGAGGAGATCTGGCGCGTAACCGACCGGCTTGGACGCGTGGTGTCGCTCACCGAGGATCGCTTGCGACACATCCGCGCGAATCATCCCGATATGGAACGGTGGCTCGACGACTTGCCGAGTGCCGTGGCGGAGTCCGACATCGTCACGAGGAACCCCGGATTCGAACACCGCGTTCGCCACTACCGGGCGATCCGGGGAAGCCGAGCCTACGTGCGGGTAGTCGTCCACTACCGGCCGACACCAGAAGGCTGGGTCGGAACGATCATCACCGCCCACCGGCACCCGGGGCCGAGATCGGAGGTCCAGTTATGGCCATGATCCGCGACGAAATCGACATCGGGCTCTGGACCGATCCGCATTGGGACATCGATGCAGGCGTGCTGGCAGACCCGCCGGCCCGGTACGAAGCGTTCGCCGACGAACTCGTCGCCCGGTTCCTCGACTGGAGCGCCACGCCCGTCGTGACCGTCCCCCTGGCGGTTCCCGAGCGAGACTACATCAACGTGATCGCCGAACTTGCCACCGGCCGCATCGTCGGCATCCAGATCGACGCGCTGCGGATGGCCGGCGTCAAGGACTACCCGCACTGGGCGGCGCTGCTCCATCCCCTGCCGCCGCGCGAAGCGGTCGCCGCGCTCGTCGCCGACGTGCGCGCCATGTTCGATCGCTACGGCGTGCCGCCGGACGACGCCGAGGGTTCCTGACGGCCGGCGCTTCTCCGCCCCTCGCCGTAGGTCGGCGCGTCCTCCGGTCGTGCCTCTGGCGCGGCGTTGGGACGGCGCCGGCGTGAGGCGGGCGTCGCCGTCCGCCCGAGCCAGCCGAGGCGGACGAAATAGAGCACGACCAGCGCGGTGACGACGATGATGCTGGCCGACATCGCCACGAACCCGAGCACGGAGTACAGGCCCGTGTTCTCGAACCCGGTGCCGAAAAACCCCAGGATCACGCTTGACGGCAGCAGCACCGTGGAAACGACCGTCAGCAGCTTCATCGTGTTGTTCGTGTGGTGCGACACCTGCGAGACGTAGATGTCGAACGCGCCGTTCACCGCGTCCCGCACCGCCATCATGCCGTCGAGCATCGCCACCAGCCGGTCGTTGAGGTCGCGGAAATAGGGCAGCACGTCCTCGCCGCCCGCGAACGGCACGTCCGGGCGCAGCAGCGCGGCGAAGACCGACCGGTGCTGGTCGGCCAGCCGGTAGACCGCGAACACGTAGCGTTTCAGGGCGAGCAGGTCGCCGAGGAATTCGTCGGAGGAGTCGGTCAGCGCCCGCTCCTCCATCTCCTCGACCTCGTCCTCGATATCCTCGATCAGCCCTTCGTAGTGGACCAGCACCTCGTCGAGCAGGATCGAGAGCATGAAGGCAGAGTCCTTCCGCAGCAGTTCGGGGTCCTGCTGAGCGCGGGCCACGACGTTGTCGGCGAACGGAACCGGGTGCTTGTGCGCGCTGAGCAGGGCGTTCCGGCCAACGAACAGGTCGAACTCTCCGGCCAGCACCCGGTAGTTGTCCGAATCGAGCCGGGGCACCGTCACCGACACGAAGCTGCGATGGCCGAACACCTCGAACCTGGGCCGCTGCCAGCCCGCGAGCGAAATGGCGACGGCGCGTTCCGGCAGGCCCAGCGCCTGCGCCAAGGCTTCAAGGTCGCCGGCCGCGTAACCGTCGAGGTCGATCCAGACGAAGTTGTCGTCGTCGGCGACGAGGTCCTCCAAGTCCGTCGATGCGCCCTCGACCCGGCGGGGCTCCTCGCCCTTCGCGAACAGCCACACCGTGGGCGCGACGCCGCCCGCCCGCGACGGCGCGGAGGACTCGGCGCGGATCGCCTCCAGCGCCGGGGCCGGCCCCGGCGCCCGGTCCCCGTACTCTGCCTCGTCGTCCTCGATTGCCCGCAGCGCCATCGGCCCTCGCTCCCGTCTCCCTGCCGGGGCAGCTACGATGCATCCGGCGTGCCCCCGCCACCGGCCTCGAGCGCGCGACATGTCACCGGGAGGGTTGCGTCGTGGATTGGGTTCGACCGTTCTACGCCAATCAGCATGCGTGGCTGGGCACCGCTGGCATCGACGGCGCGGCGGACGCGGACGAGCGGGGGGCCCGGTTGCACCGCATCCTGCCGCCGCCGGCGCGGGTGCTGGAGCTGGGCGCGGGCCGCTGCGAAACCGCCGTCGCGCTCGCCCGGGCCGGATACCGGGTCGTCGCCGTGGAGTTGATCCCCGAGGCGGCGGAAGCGGGTCGCGCCGCGGCAGCAGCGGAACTCCCGCCCGGCGTGCTCGACGTCCACGCCGCCGACATGTACGCGATCGACCTCGACCGGTCGTTCGACGTCGTTGCCTACTGGGACGGCTTCGGCATCGGCACGGACGACGATCAGCGCCGCCTCCTGCGGCGGATCGCCGGCTGGCTGGAACGGGATGGCGCGGCCCTGATCGAGGTTTACACCCCGTGGTACTGGGCGGAGGCCGCCGGCCACGAGACGGACGTCGGCCCGGCGCGGCGGCGCTACGGTTTCGACCCGGTCGGCTGCCGGATGCTCGATGCGTGGTGGACGATGGACGCGCCGGGCACCCGCGTCGTCCAGTCCCTCCGTTGCTACGCGCCGGCCGATCTCCGCTTGTTGCTCGAAGGAACCGGTCTTCGCCTCGACCTGATCGAGCCAGGCGGCGGCTGGGATGCCGGCGAAGGCGCGTGGCTGCCGCGCGTCCCGCTCGAACGCGCGATGAGCTACGAGGCGCTCCTGCACCGAGCCTGATGCGGCCGTCGGCAAACAGGCCAGGCAGCCCACCAGCAACGGAGTCCGGCTGCGAGATCCCGGTTCACTGTCCGGACAACCAATCCCCAAACCGTCATCCCGAATCCCCAAACCGTCATCCCGACCTTGTCGAGGGATCTCGTCAATGTCCCGGTCGTGAGGGACGAGGTCCCTCGACAAGCTCGGGAGGACGACCCGAACCACCCGCTCAGCGCACGATCTCCGTCGCGCCGACCCGGAGCTGAATGGCGGAGAACGCGCCGGCGCGGTCGTCCCACACCACCTCGGCCACCGCCGGAACGACGACCCCGTCGCGCTCCGTCCAACCGGACAGCAGCACCTGCCATCGCCGGATTGCCTTCGCCTCGGCCCGCCAGCGGTCGGCCTCGACCCGGCACAGATGGCCGTCGGCATCGAAGCGGAAGGTCGCCGACGCCGCCGCGCGGCCGACCGACATCGTCGCCTCGGCGGCGTCCGGGCCGATTTGGCGCCACTCGATGCGGCCGTCGAGCGCGGCGGCCGGCAGCCACGCCAGTTCCCCCAGCCAGCGCTGGAGGGACGCCTCGTCGATGCCCGCCCCACCGGCCCGGCCGATCGGCAGCACGCCCCACAGCGCCACCGAACTGCCGCCGCGACCGTCCCAATACGCATCGCGCACGACGACGCCCACGCCCGGCGCAAACGCGGCCCGGCCAAGCCACAGGAACCCCGGCGGATCGGTCGTCGTCCACTGCCGGGCGCGGAACGGCATCCACCGGGCGCCGGGTCCCGTGCGCAACCGCCCCTCCTGTTCCAGCCGCAGCACGGCGGGCGCCGGGCGGCCGACCACGCCGCTCGCGCGCAGCCACCGCGCGACCGGTTTCGGCAGCCTCGCCAGGTCCGCCTCGCCAACCGGCGCGCGGCCGGATGCCCGCGCCCCGCGCAGCATCCCGCCGATGGCCCGCGCTTCGTTGCGCCGCATCCAGGTAGCGGCGAGCGCGAGCACGACGGCGAGCACGGCCGCCGCCCGCAGGAACGGCGTCGTTCGCCGGCCGGTCGTTCGCGTCTCGCTCATCGCGCCATCCTTCCCACGCTCGCGGCCGAACGGATCGCGGATCTCCTGGGGCTATCCAGCATCACGGCATCCTCGCCTTCGTCGCCGCCTGCCGCCGTCAAGGCTGGTTCCCGTTCCCGCCACCCCGAGCCCAGGGTGACCGAAGGTCGATGCACCGGCGCCAGCAACGTTGGCGGGTCTGCGTGACCGTTGCGCCCCCCCCCCGTGCCCAGCCCCGGAGGGGCGTCGTTCCCGTAGCCCGGAGATGATGGCGGTGGCCAACGAGGGGCGGCCATCGCCCACGCCCGCCCGGGGTTGAAACCCCTGGCTACGGGAACGAAACCCCTCCGGGGTTGAGACCGACGACAACCGCCGCGACGCCCGTGTTCAGTCCCGGAGGGGCTTTGTTTTCGTAGCCCGGGGTTGCACCCCCGGGGCGTCCCCGTGGCCGGGGTATTTTCGCAACCTCCATCAACCCCGGGCGGGCGTGGGCGATGGCCGCATCATGTGGGCAACCGCCATCTGGAGGCCCCGTATCGGACCGCTCTCAGAACGGCCAGAGGTTCATCTCCTGCGTCCACGCCCGGGCCGGCTGCTTCAGCAGCCAGAGCACGGCGGCGGCGACGTCCTCCGGCAGCAGGTACTTGCGGCCGGGGTCGGCGGCCATCGCGGCCTCCTTCTCGGCCACGTCGCGGTCGCCGAAGGGGGTCAGGATCGAGCCGGGGTTGACCACCGAGCAGCGGATGCCGTCGTCGCCGACCTCGGCCGCCAGCGATTGCATCAACCCGATCAGGCCGAACTTGCTGGCGGAGTAGGCCGCGAGGGTGGCGTACCCCTGCTTGCCCGCGCCGGACCCGATCGCCACGATGCCGCCGCCGCCCCGCTTGCGCAGGTGCGGCAGGACGCCCCGGGCGCAGAGGAAAACGCCGGTCAGGTTGGTGTCCAGCGTCGCCCGCCAGTCGGCCAGCGCGTAGCCCTCCACCGGCCCGAACCGCCCGATCCCGGCGGCGGCGACCAGCCCGTCGATGCCGCCATACGCGCCGAGCGCCCGGTCCACCAGCACCGCCACGCCCGCCTCGTCGGTCACGTCGGTCGGCACGGCCAGCGCCGGCTTGCCCTCGTTGCCGATGATGCGCGCCGTTTCCGCCAGCGCTTCCTCCGAGCGCCCGGCCAGCACCGGCAACGCATCCTCCCGCGCCAGCGCCAGCGCCGTCGCCCGCCCGACGCCGCTGCCGGCCCCGGTCACGATCACCACCTTGCCGGCAAGCGCTCCACCGAGTGCCATGGTTCCCTCCGTGGACGAGGCGACAGGCGACAGGCGACAGGCGACAAACGTCCGAGTGGTTCAATCCTGGCGTTTATCGACTATCGTTTTTCGCCTGTCGCCTGTCGCCTCCACCGTGAACTCCTGGACGATCTCCCGACTCGTGATCCAGCGCTCGGCATAGTCGCCGCCGGTGACGTCGCCGATGACGCGCCGCCAGAAGCGCTGGGCGTCCGGGTTGTCGCGGATTTCGAGCAACTGCCACCGGCCGGGCCAGCGCCGGAAGATCTCGAGGGCCATCGCCTCGCCCAGCCCGCGCCGGCGGTAGGCCCGCGCCACGAAGAACGCCGCCAGGTAGCGGTGGCCGACGCCGCCGGGCATCGGGCTCTCGTCCTCCAACAGCGCGAATCCGGCCGGTTTGCCGCCCGCGCGCAGCAGCAGCGTCCTCCTGTCGGGAGCGTCGTGGAACCGGGCCAGCCAGGCGTCGGCGCGCGGCACGAAAAAGCCGTCCTCGTCGAGGTCGGAGTGCTCCAGCCCGCTGAAGTCGTGGAGGTACAACTCGAACATCCGGCGCAGGAGCGGGCGCTCGGCGGGTGTTGCCTCGGCCAGCGTCCAGTCCGGCGTCGCGCGCTCCTGCCCCATCCTCTCCCTCCCCGGCCGATCGCAGCCGCCGGCAGGGTAGCACTCCGCCGCCGGCGCTTCCCGCGTGGCACCGCTGTTGCACCTGTCCCGGCGTGGCGGCCATTCCCGCGCCGCCGAACGACGACACCACGCAGGCAGGAGCACCGCACATGAGCGACGCGCAGGACCCGAAGGCGGCAGGACCGACGCCGCCCTTCCCGGAGCAGCCGCAGCCCCACCCCGGCCTCGAATCGGAGATGACGCCGAAGCCCGATTTCGGCGAAGACTCCTACGTCGGCCACGGCCGGCTGGAGGGCAAGGCGGCCCTCATCACCGGCGGCGACAGCGGCATCGGCCGCGCGGTCGCGCTGGCGTTCGCCCGCGAAGGGGCGGACGTGCTGATCTCCTACCTGAACGAGGATTCCGACGCCGAGGAGACGGCGCAAACCGTCCGCGATGCCGGCCACAAGGCCGTGCTGGTCCCCGGCGACATCACCGAGGAGGCCCACTGCCGGGGGCTGGTCGAGCGGGCGGTTTCGGAGTTCGGCCGGCTCGACGTGCTGGTCAACAACGCCGCCTACCAGATGACCCGCGAGGGCATCGAAAACCTCTCATCGGACGAGTGGGAGAAGACGTTCCGCACCAACATCTTCGCCATGTTCTGGCTGTGCAAGGCCGCCTGGCCGCACCTGCGGCCGGGCAGCGCCGTCATCAACACGGCCTCGATCCAGGCCTACCAGCCGACCCCGCAACTGCTGGACTACGCCAGCACCAAGGGCGCGATCGTGACCTTCACCAAGGCGCTGGCCGAGGAAGCGCTGGAAAAGGGCATCCGCGTCAACTGCGTCGCGCCGGGGCCGATCTGGACGCCGCTGATCCCGGCGACGATGCCGCCGGAGAAGGTCAGCCAGTTCGGCAAGGACACCCCGATGGGCCGCCCGGGGCAACCCGCGGAACTGGCTCCGCTCTACGTCTTCCTCGCCTCGGACGAATCGAGCTACATCGCCGGCGAAGTCATCGGCGTCACCGGCGGCAAGCCGCTGGCCTGACCGGCTCGACGCCTCAACGATCGCGGACGGAGCCGGGGGATCGGTCCTCCCGGCTCCGTCCACGTCCGGACAAATCCGGGACGAATTCGGATGCTGATTGGTGCGCACGGCACGTGCCTATTCACCTAATGAATGACCGCGTTTTTCTCTGTCTCTATTTCACGTATCCACACCATGGCATATCGAATGCGTGGGATCGTTCCGCCGTTCGCAGGCAACGGCGCGTTTGGCACGGGCCGGTATCCAGTCCGTCGCGGTTCGAAATCGAGGATGGGAGCAGGGGCATGTTCTTTCACGTCAAGGAATTGCAGTACGACGCCAAGCCGGAGCGGCCGGACCCGATCTACGCGATGAAGCTCCAGGAAGTGCTGGGCGGCCAGTTCGGCGAAATGACCGTGATGATGAGCTACCTGTTCCAGGGCTGGAACTGCCGCGGGCCGGAGAAGTACCGTGACATGCTGCTCGACATCGGCACCGAGGAGATCGCCCACGTCGAGATGCTCTCGGTGATGATCGCCCGCCTGCTCGAAGGGACTCCCCTCAAGACGCAGGAGGGCGTCGCCGCCAGCATCCAAGCCGTCGGCGCCGCCATGGGCGGCGGCAGCGCGCGCGACGTCGTCGTCGCCGCGATGAACCCGCAGCACGCCATCGTCACCGGCGGCGGCGCGGCCCCGAAGGACAGCCTCGGCTTCCCGTGGGTGGGCAACTACATCGCCGCCAGCGGCAACCTGCTCGCCGACTTCCGCTTCAACCTGATGGCCGAATCGCAGGGCAACCTGCAGGTCGGCCGCCTCTACGAGATGACCGACGACGTCGGCGTGCGCGACATGCTCTCGTTCATGCTCGCCCGCGACATCATGCACCAGAACCAGTGGGCCGCCGCCATCGAGCAGCTCAAGCTGGACGGGCTGGAGGACTTCATCGTGCCCGGCACCATGCCGCTCGACCGCATCAAGCTCGACCAGGCCAGCACCTTCTGGAACTGCTCCGCAGGAACCCAGAGCGGCGAGGGCCGCTGGGCGCAGGGGCCGACCCCGGACGGCAACGGCGAGTTCGTCTACCTCGCCGACCCCAAGCCCCTCACCGGCGACCAGGGCGTCGCCCCGCAGCCGGACCCGCTGCTGCACGGGACGGCGGCGAAGCCGACCCCGCCGGTCGCCACCGGACCGAACCCGCGCGGGTAGCGGCATCGAAACGGAAGCCAATTCCGGCGAGCGTCGGGCGACCATGCGG
>JAFAEX010000277.1 GCA_023423795.1 Chloroflexota bacterium
CTCCCACCTCGGCCTAAGGGCCGGTGCTATCCGTTGCCTCGTCGTCCACCGCCCCGGTGGGGCTTCGTTCCCGTACCCCGGGGTTTCAACCCCGGGCGAACGACGGCGCGAACCACCTCGAACCAGCACCCCCCCTCGACCCCGCCTGGGCGGCTGCCCGGCGCGTGCTGCTGGTCCGGCTGGACAACCTCGGCGACGTGCTGGTGACCACCCCGGCCTTTCGCGCCGTCCGGCGGGCGCTGCCGGAGGCCCACCTCGCGCTGTTGGCTTCCCCGGCCGGGGCGCAGGCGGGGCGGCTGAACCCCGACCTCGACGAGGTCATCGTTTACGACGCGCCGTGGATGGACCCCTGGAAGACGCTGCCGCAGGACCCGGCGCGCGAACTGGCGATGGTCGAACGCCTGCGCGCCGGGGCGTTCGACGCCGCGGTGATCTTCGGTTCCTTCCGCCAGAGCAGCCTGCCGGCTGTCTACCTCTGCTATCTCGCCGGCATCCCGCTGCGCCTCGGCGCGTCGATCGACGGCGCGGGGTCGCTGCTCACCACCCGGCACAAGCACCCGGAAACGCCGCTGCACGAGACCGAGCGCGGGCAGGATCTGCTCGCCGCCGTCGGCATCCCACCGGTCGCCTCCCGGCTCGTGCTCGACGTGCCGGCGGACTCCCGCGCCGACCTCGCCATGCGTTCGCCGTGGCCGGCGGCGCCTGGTCCGCGCATCGTCGTCCACCCCGGCTGCTCGATGCCGGCGCGCACCTACCCGTGGGAGGGGTTTGCCGAGATCGCGGCCCGGTTGGCGACCGACCTCGGCGCATCGGTGCTCGTCACCGGCGACGCGAGCGAGCGCGATCTCGTGGACCGGGTGGTCGCCGCCGTGCCCGATTCCGCGCGCGGTCGCGTCGCCGGATCGGCCGGGGAACTGCCGTTCGCCGGCTTCTGTGCGCTCGTGGAGCAGGCCGACCTCGTCGTCACCAACAACACCGGGCCGATGCACGTGGCGGCGGCGCTGGGCACGCCGGTCGTGGCCCTCTTTGCCTGGACGAACCCGCCCCACCAGTGGGGACCGTGGATGGTGCGCCACCGGCTGCTGATGCACGACGTCCCCTGCAAACGCTGCTACGCGCGCGCTTGCCCGACGAACCATCTCTGCCTGCGCGGCATCTCCCCGGAGCGGGTAGTCGCCGAAGCGGCTTCGCTCCTGGCTGAGGCGGAGCAGGGCGTCGGCTCCGTCCCGGTGCATCCGGCACCCATCGACGTCTCGGTGACGCCCACCCCGATCGCCATGCCCGTTGCCGAGGAGGTGGCGCGATGACCGTGCCGACCTCCTGGCTGGACGCGCGCAACCTGCTGGCGATCCGCATGGACAACGCCGGCGACGTGGTCATGCTCGGCCCGGCCCTGCGCGCGGTGAAGGACACGTCGCCGGAGGTTCGCATCACCCTGCTCGCCTCGCCGGCGGGGACGCATGCCGCCGCGCTGCTGCCGTGGATCGACGACGTCATCACCTGGCGGGCGACGTGGCAGGACCTCGGGCGCCTTCCCTACGACCCGGCTCGCGAACACGACCTGGTCGCCCTGCTGCGGGAGCGGCAATACGACGGGGCGCTGGTCTTCACTTCGTTCTCGCAGAGCCCGCACCCGCCCGCCTACGCCTGCCTCATGGCGGACATTCCCCTGCGGTCCGGGGAGTCGCTGGAGTTCGGCGGCACGGTGCTTTCCCATGAGGTGAAGGGAACGCCACACGAAGCGCACCAGGTCGAGCGAAACCTGCGCCTCGTCGAATCCCTCGGCTTCGCGGCCGCCGATCGCGCCCTCGCGGTCTTGATCCCGGACGCCGCGCGGGGCGCAGCGATGGAGCAGTTGGCGTCGGCAGGAATGGATCCGGAGCAGCCCTTCGCCCTGATCCACCCCGGCGCGAGCGCGGTTGCGCGCCGCTACCCGCCGGCCGCATGGGGCGAGGTCGCGCGGTTGCTGGAAGAGCGCGGCGTTCGCACGCTGCTGACCGGCGTCGAGAAGGAACGGCCGCTGGTGGCGGACGCGGCGTCCGGTTCTCCGGAATCGGCCGTGCTCTGCGGGGAGACGAGCCTGCCGGAATACGCCGCGCTGGTCGAACGCGCGGCGGTCGTCCTCTGCGGCAACACGCTCCCGCTGCACCTGGCCGACGCCGTAGGCACGCCGGTCGTGGCCGCCTACTCCGGCACCGACCTCGAATCGCAGTGGCGGCCGCGCGCGGTGCCGCACGTCCTGCTGCGCCGCCCGACGCCGTGCTACCCGTGCTACCGGTTCGATTGCCCGGTCGGCCTCGCCTGCCTCGACATCCCGCCCGCCGAAGTCGCGGACGCGGCGCTCGGACTCATGGCGCGCGAAACGCACGTCGTCGTAGGGGAGGGACCTGTGCCCTCCCGTGTCGGCGCACAACCACGAGGGGCGCTGGAAGCCGCATTCATCTCCATGCGCCCGGTTGGCGACGAGGGGGGGCACAGGTCCCTCCCCTACGACGGCACGCACACGCTCCCGAACAACGGCGGAGCCGGCGTCACCCTCAGCACTCGGCACGCGGCACGCGGCACTCGAGGAAGGACTCGCATCGCCGTCTTCCAGGCGCTGGCGCTCGGGGATCTAATCTGCGCCACTCCGGCGCTGCGGGCGCTGCGAACGTCGTTCCCGGATGCGGAAATCACCGCGATCGCGCTGCCGTGGGCGGAGGACGTCCTGCTCCGCGCGGGGCTGATCGACCGCTTCCTCCCATTCCCCGGCTGGCCCGGCATTGCGGAAGGGCACTATGACCCGGCCCGGCTATCGGCGCTCCTCGCCGAGGTCGCCGCCGCGCCGTTCGGCCTCGCGCTCCAGTTCCACGGCAGCGGGCAGACGAGCAACGGCTTCGTTGCCGCGCTGGCCGCGAAACGGTCGATTGGCTACGCCGTCGGCCCGGACGCCCGGCTGACCGACGCGCTGCCGTGGATCGAAGCCGAGTCGGAGCCGCGCCGCTGGCTTCGGCTCGCCGAGCGCGCTGGAGCGGCGATCCCGCCGGACCTGCGGCCCGAGTTCCCGGTGGATGGTGCCGCCCACGCGAGCGCCGTCGCCCTGCTCGCACGCGCGACCGGCGGCGGCCCGCTCGTCGGGCTGCACGCCGGGGCGAGCGATCCGCACCGGTGCTGGCCCGCGTCGCGTTTCGCCAATCTTGCCGCGATCCTGCACCGACGGCACGGCGCGCGGCTGGTGCTGACCGGCGGCCCGGCGGAGCGCGACCTGACCGCCGAGGTCGCAGCCCGCGCGAGCGTGCCCGTCATCGACCTCGCCGGCCAGACCGACCTCGGCACGTTCGCCGCACTCATTGCCCAGCTCGACCTGCTGATCACCAACGACACCGGCGCATCCCACCTCGCGGCGGCGGCAGGCACGCCAAGCGCCGTGCTCTTCGGGCCGACCGACCCGGCGCGCTGGGCGCCGCTCAATGGTTCCCGCCACCTGGTCGTCGATGCGGTCCCGCCGGGCGCTGACAGAACCACGACCGGCAGCGAGGCCCTCGCGGCGCTCCCGCTCGCTCCCGTGCAGGAGGCCGCCGAGCGCCATCTGGCGGCATTTGCCGGACCGCGCATCGGTCAAACCCATCCACCGTTCGATGTCATTGCCGAGGAGGCGTCCGCATGCGCCGGTTGAGGATTTTGGTCTGGCACATCCACGGCAGTTACCTGAACGCGCTGGCGCGGATCGACCACGACTGGTTCACCCCGGTGCGCCCCGGCAAGCCCGAAGGCTACGGCGGGCGCGGCGCGACGTTCGACCTGCCCGGCAACCTGATCGAGGTTCCGCACGACCGGGTGCGCTACCTCGACCTCGACCTCGTCGTGTACCAGACCCCGAAGAACCTGCTGGTGGACGGCCCGGAGATCCTGTCCGAGGCGCAGCGGAACCTGCCGCGGATCTACCTCGAACACAACACGCCGAAGCCGGACGCCGTCCACGAGCGCCATCCGTTCTCCGATCCCAACGGGCTGCTGGTCCACGTCACCCACTTCAACCGCCTGATGTGGGACAACGGCGACACGCCGACGGCGGTGGTCGAGCATTCGGTCGCCATCGACCCGGACGCGGTCTACACCGGCGATCTGGCGCGCGGCATCACCGTCGTCAACGGCGCGGAAAAGCGGCCGCGCATCACGGGATACGACCTCTTCCTCGCCGCCCGCGAACGGTTCCCGCTCGACGCCGCCGGCATGGGCACCGAATCCATCGGCGGGATCGGCGACGTGCCCTACCGCGACCTGCACCGCCGGATGGCGGAGTACCGGTTCCTGTTCTCCCCGATGCGCTACACCAGCCTGCCGCTGGCGGTGATCGAGGCAACGACGATCGGCATGCCGGTGGTGGCACTGGCGACGACCGAACTGCCGACCGTGATCGAGGACGGCGTCACCGGCTTCGTCTCCTGCGACCCGGACCACCTGCACGCGGGCATGCGGCGCTTGCTGGACGACCCCGCGCTGGCGCAGGAGATGGGCGCCAACGCCCGCCGCGTCGCCGCCGAGCGCTTCGGGCTGGACCGCTTCCGGCGCGACTGGGAGGCAGCGTTTGCCCGCGCCATCGACCTCGCGGCGGTTGACGCACCGCGCCTCGTGCTGGAAGGAGCCGCGCGATGACACCCGCACCACGATCCGGCCCGCGCCGCCGGGTCGCCTTCCTCAGCGAGCACGCCAGCCCGCTCGCGCTGCTCGGCGGCGCTGATGCGGGCGGGCAGAACGTCTACGTGGATGAGGTCGCCCGCGGGCTCGGCCGCCTCGGCTACGCGGTGGACGTCTTCACCCGCCGCGAGGCGGCCGACGCGCCGACCGTCACCCCGTGGGCGCACGGGGTCCGGGTGGTCAACCTGCCGGCTGGGCCCGCCCGCGTGCTGCCGAAGGACGACCTCTGGCCGCACATGCCGACCCTCCGCGACGCCCTGCGCGGGTTCGCCGCCCGCGAGGGAGCCCGCTACGACCTGATCCACGGCAACTTCTGGATGTCGGGCTGGGCCGCCTGCGAACTCGCGCGGACGACGGCCGCCCCGGTCGTCCAGATCTTCCACGCCACCGGCAAGACCAAGCAGCGGGAGCAGGGCGCGGCCGACACCAGCCCGGCCGAGCGGATCGCGGTCGAACTCGACGTGGTGCGCCGCGCCGACGCGCTGATCGCCCAGTGCCCGGAGGAAGAGCGCGAACTGGTCGAGGACTACGCCGCCGCGCCGGGCAAGGTCGCGGTCATCCCCTCGGCGGTCGATACGACCCGCTTCCGGCCGGAGGACAAGGCCGAAGCGCGGCGGCGGCTGGGATTGCCACAGGACGAGCCGGTCGTCGTCTACGTCGGCCGAATGCTGCCGCGGAAGGACGTCCGCAACGTCGTCCGCGCCCTCGCCGAACTGAATCGGCGTCCGGGCGCGGGGGAGGCGCTGCCGCTGCTGCTGCTGGTCGGCGGCGAAACCCGCGAACCGGACGAGGTTACCACGCCCGAGATCGGCGCGCTGCGGCGGCTGGCCGAAGACCTGGGCGTCGCCGACAGGGTTCGCTTCATCGGCCGCCGGCAGCCGGATGAGTTGCGCTGGTGCTACGCCGCCGGCGACGTGGCGGTGACGACCCCGTGGTACGAGCCGTTCGGGCTCACCCCACTGGAGGCGATGGCCTGCGGCCGACCGGTGATCGGGTCGGCGGTCGGCGGCATCGCCTTCACCGTGGCCGACGGCGAAACCGGGCTGCTCGTCCCGCCGCGCGACCCGGAAGCGCTCGCCGCCGACCTGCGCGCGCTGCTCGGCGACCCGGCCCGGCGCGAACGGATGGGCCACGCCGCGCGCGACCGCGTGGAAGCCAATTTCACCTGGCGCACGGTCGCCGAACGCACGGCAGCCCTTTACGAATCCCTGCTGGATCGGCGGCAGGCCGTCCGCGCTGGGGCCGCACCGGACCCGGACGCCCTGGCGTGGCTGCCGACGACTCCCGCCGTTCAACACGAAGAAAGGAGCGCGTAAAGCAGATGACGAGCACTACGATTGGGCACGGCGCGGCCCGACGATCCCTCGCCGGCAAGGTCGCCCTCGTCACCGGCGCCGGCAGCGGCCTCGGGGAAGCGGTCTCCCGTGCCTTCTCGGCCGAAGGGTGCCGGGTTGCCTGCCTCGACCTCAACGAGGACAACGCCAATCGGGTCGCATCCGACCTCGACGGCGGCGAGGGCGGCGCGATGGCCGTCCGCTGCGATGTCTGCGACCCGGCCGCCGTGGAGGCCGCCGCCGAGGCCGTCCTCGGCCGCTGGGGCCAGATCGACGTCGCCGTCAACTGCGCCGGTTACGACCTCGTCAAGTCGGTTGAGGAGATGACCGTCGAGGAGTGGGACCGCATCCTCGGGGTGAACCTGCGCGGGCCGTTCCTCGTCGCCAAGGCGGTCATCCCGGCGATGCGGGCGCAGGGGGGAGGCTTCATCGCCAACGTCGCCTCCACCGCCGCCGTGCGGGCGTGGGGCAACGCGGGCGCCTACCACGCCTCGAAGTGGGGGCTGGTCGGGTTCTCACGCGGGCTCGGGGTGGAAGGTCGGCCGGACAACATCCGCGTCACCACCGTGATCCCCGGCGGCATGCGGACCCACTGGTTCGACCGCTTCCCCGAGCAGGGCATCCCGATACCGGACATGGGCAAGCTTCAGGACCCGGCAACCGTCGCCAGCGCGATCGTCTTCGCCGCGAGCGTGCCCGCCGAATCCTCGCTACAGGAACTGATCCTGACCCCGATGCAGGAAACGAGTTGGCCATGAGCGCGTCCGTCGTTGCCGCTCCATCCCCATCGCTCGCGCAGGCAGCCGCCGGACGAACCATCGTTGCCCGCGCGCCGGTACGGCTGTCGTTCGGCGGCGGCGGCACCGATTTGCCGGCCTACGCGGATCGGTTCGGCGGGCTGGTCGTCAGCGCGGCGGTCACCCGCTACGCCACGGCGGTCGCCTCGCCGTCGCCGGACGGCGGCATCGGGGCGAACTCGGCCGACTACCGGGCATGGCTGCGCTGGCCAGCGGGCGCTTTGCCGGACGACGGCGAACCGCTCTCGCTGCCCCGGGCGGTGCTGGCGTGGTTCGCCGAGCGCGGGTTGCTGCCGGACGGGGTGGACTTGTTCACCGCGTCGGAAGCGCCGCCGGGCAGCGGGCTCGGTTCGTCCAGCGCGATGGCGGTGGCGATCGTGTCGGCGCTCGCCGCTTTCGCAGGAAGCCCTATGGGCGCGGCGGAGGCGGCCCGGATCGCCTGCGAGATCGAGATCGGGCGGCTCGGGCGGCCGATCGGACGGCAGGACCAGTACGCCGCCGCCTTCGGCGGGCTGAACGCCATCGACTTCGAACCGGGCGGCGTTCGGGTGGAGCCGCTGGCGCTGCCGCCCGGCGCGGCGGAGGCGGTGCAGCGCCACCTGCTTCTCCTCTCGACCGGCAGCACCCGCGATTCCGCCACGATCCTCTCCGGCCAGCGCGCGCGGACAGAGGACGGCAGCGCGCTGGACCGGCTCCACCGGCTCAAGCTGCTCGCCGCCGAGATGCGGACCGCGCTGGAAACCGGCGACCTCGACGGCTTCGGCGTGCTGCTCGACGAGGGCTGGCGGATCAAACGCGGGCTGGCCGCCGGCATCTCGTCGGGTGCGATCGACCGCTGGTACGCCGCCGCGCGCGAGGCCGGCGTGCTCGGCGGCAAGGTTTGCGGCGCGGGCGGCGGCGGGTTCCTGCTGCTGTTCGCCCCGCCCGAACGCCACCCGGACGTGCTGGCCGCGCTCGAACCCGACGGCCTGCGCCCGCTCGCGGTGGGCATCGATTCCGGCGGGGTTCGCGTCCACGCCGGCTGATCCCGTGCATCACGAACTCAACCGTCGCGGTTCCCCGCCAGCGCCGGGCACCACGCATTCGAGGAGACGAACCATGCGAAGGAACGGATCGACGCCGACGCGGCGGGGGCTGATGCGCGACGAAATCGCGGCCTACTGGCAGGAGATGGCCGACCTCACGGCGGCGATCTGCCCGAACGAACTCGCCGATGCCGCTGCGCTGCTGCTCGACACGCAGGCGCGCGGGCGGACGGTCATGCTGGTGGGCAACGGCGGTAGCGCGGCGACGGCGTCCCACATCGCCTGCGACCTCGCCAAGGGCACCCGCAACGGCGGCGGGCCGACCTTCCGGGTAATCGCGCTCACCGACAACGTGCCGGTGATGACCGCCTGGGCGAACGACACGGATTATGCGCGCGTGTTTGCCGAGCAGGTCCGCTCGCTCGCGCAGCCGGGCGACCTGCTGGTGGCGATCAGCGCGTCCGGCACATCGCCCAACATCGTCGCCGCCGCCGAGTCGGCGCGGGAGGCCAGGGCGCAGGTGCTGGCGCTGACCGGGCGCGGCGGCGGGCTGCTGGCGCCGCTGGCCGACCTCGCGATCCGCGTCCCGGCGGAGCGCATCGAGGTCGTCGAGGACGCCCACATGGCCATCGGCCACAGCCTGTGCGTGGCGGCCCGCGCCGCGCTGGCGGAGCGGACCCCGGCCGATGCGGTGGTCCGTAGCGTTCCGATGTTCGCGCCGGAGCGCCCGGACCGAATCGAAGCCAGCGCCTGAGCGACCCGGCGCGGCGGTCGCCTCACCCCTCGACAGGTCCGAGCTCCGGCTCGGCCGGGGACGCTGCCGGCCCGGCCGAACGGCGCGCGGCGAGGACCAGCAGCACGATCACCAGCGGCATCACCAGGCCCAGCAGCCGGTACACCGCAACGAGGTCGCCAACCAGCGCCAGCGCCGCCCCGGTCGCCGCGACGCCGAGCGCGCCGCCGATCTCCAGGCTCGCCGATTGCAACGCCATCACCGCGCCTTGCCCGTCCGGCAACGAGTCGAGCAGCGCCACGTTGAGGACGATGAAGAGCACCGCTCCCGTCAGGCTGCCGACCGCAATGAAGGCGAACAACGACCCCTGAGCGACGTACGCCACGCCGACCAGCAGCAGGTTCACCCCGGTCACGACCGCCGTGATCGACCCGATGTCCCGCGCCGACCACCGGCGAAGCAACACCGGCGCGAGGTTGTTGCCGGCCAGTTCCGCCACCCCGCCTACCAGGAACAGGACCGAGAGCAGCGCCGCGCCGACGGCGAATGCCGTCTCGGCCAATGCTCCGAAATAGATGATCCAGCTGAACCAGACGAACATGAACGCGACCACGGCGGCCAGCAACCACAGCGTTTGCCCACTGCCGAGCACGCGCCTGTACCCGTCTCGCCAGGCGGCCCATGCCGAACCGGCGGGCACGGCGACGGCCGCCGTTAGTTTCGACGCTCCGACGATGACAATCAGCGCGAACGGAATCGGCAGCGCGATCGCCCAGCGCCAATCGGATGCCTCGGCCACCAGGGTGATGAGGGGCAAGCCAAAGACGGCTCCGAGGGTGAATCCGCAGGTCACGAACGCGATCGCGCGGTTTCGTTCGCCCCGGTCGGCGAACGGGTCGCCGCAGGCGGCCAGGCACGTCGCGCCGATGACGGCGCCGCCGACGCCCGCGAGCGCCCGCCCCGCGAACAGCCATCCGAAACTCGGCGCCAGCGCCGCCACCAGCGTTCCCGCCACAAGGATCGCGCACTGGAGCCTCAGCCAGAATCGGCGCGGATACCGGTCCAGCAGCGGCGCTACGGCGAGGGCCGTCGTGCCGGCGCAAGCGGCTGCCACCGTCGCCAGCTGGCCGGCCGCCGCCACGGACACGCCGACATCGGCCGCGATCCGGACCAGCAGCGGACTCAGCAAGGTGACGTTGAGCGCGGTGGCGAACGCCCCGCCGGTCAGCACCACGAGCATCGGCCCACGCCGCTCGACCGCCGGCGCCGCTCCGGAGCCGGCCCCTCCCCCGTTGGCTTCCGCCATGGCACCCTCCCCCCGCGCCGCGATCGATCGCCGGATCATGGGACACCGGCCCCAGCATGTCAACATATTGTCAATCGCATGCCGGTAGACGGGCGCTTCCGCGGGTACGCACCGGGGAGGGCCGGTGGCTGCCCCGCTCCGGCTCCCCCGGCGAAGGGCGTGCCGGTTCCTCACCGTTCGGCGTATCGGCGCGGAGCCGGATGGTGTCCCGCTCGCTCGGGGAACGTTCCGAACCGGACGCACCGGGCGCCGTACCTCCGGCGGGATCACCCGGGAGCGAACCGCCGCGTCGGGAGCGGCTCCCGACCCCACCCTGAAGTCCCCGTTTGGTCGAGAACCGGGCGCACGAAGGCGGCAATCGCCCACACTGGCGCACGGTGGTCGGTCCGCGCCGGACGCACGCCGGGCACGCTCATTGCGTCCGACTGGCAAGGACGGCCAGAATTGCGGACCACCGCCCGGTCGGCGAGGAGGCGATTCGTGGACGGACGACGGTCCGGCAACCCGGACGAAACGGCAATCGACGCCCCGGCCGCACACAACGACGCCATGACGCGGCGGCGGTTGCTCGTCGCCATCGCCGCGCTGGCCCTGCTCGCGGAACCCGACCTCGCGACCGCCCGTCGCCGCACCAATCGCCGTCACCGCAGACGCGGACGCGGCCCCAAATGCCACGGCGGGCTGGCGCGCATGTTCGCCGCGGTCGCCGAGCGCGCGCCCTCCGGCGACGGGGACGGCGGCGAGGTGACCGTCGAAGCGAACGGCGGCTCGATCGTCCACGGCGACATCGGCCCGAACGCCGACGTGACCCTCAGCGCCGACGGCGGGCAGCGCACGGCGGATGCGTCTGGCGGCGACGGGCATGTCGATATCCCGCCGGACTTCGAGGACGCCGTCGAAGCGTGCAAGGATCGGCGACGGCGGCTGCGGCGTCGCAAGCGTCGGCGGCGGTAGGGCGCGGCGGTTGCTGTCGGGTGGCCCTGGGCTGATGGATTTCGCCTGCTCGATCCGTAAGCCGTCCCATCGGCGGGCGCGATGATAGCGGTTGCTTTTCTGGCGCGGACACCGCCCACGCCGGCTCGGTGTTGGTGGCGGTTGCCACATCGATCCGGCCACCTTCCGCGCCCGCCCGGGGTTGAAACTCTGGGCTACGCCAACGAAGCCCCTCCGGGGCTGAGCACGGCCAGTATCCGCGTCAACCCGGCAAACACCATGAGTGCCCGTTTGGGAGCCTTGCTGTCGCCATCCAAACCGTGATCCCGAACCCGTCGAGGGATCTCGTTGGTCCGACGATGCCGCGACGGACGAGATCCCTCGACAGGCTCGGGATGACGATGGAAGCGGTGGCGAAACGCGCTCGATGTGACCGGCGGACGCATCCGGCACAGCGTGACCGCACGATCGCCGAATCCCGCTGCTACATTCCCGCGACGCGCGTGTCGAATTGGGCGAAGCCCGTTCGACAACCTGGTGAGAGCGGATCGAGGCAGGCGGGATCGCCGGCCAACCGGTCCGGGCACGCAGCGAGGGAGCATCGGCGATGCGCGTGATGGTGATCATCAAGGCGGACGAGGACTCGGAAGCCGGCGTCATGCCCAGCGAGCAACTGCTGACCGAGATGGGCGCGTTCAACGAGGAATTGGCCAAGGCCGGGATCATGCTGGACGGCGACGGGCTGAAGCCGAGTTCGGCCGGCGCTCGCGTCAGGTTCTCCGGTTCCGACCGGATGGTGATCGACGGCCCGTTCGCCGAGACCAAGGAACTGATCGCGGGGTACTGGATCTGGCAGGTGGATTCGCTCGAACACGCCATCGAGTGGGTCAAGCGCTGCCCCAACCCGATGGGGCAGGAATCCGAGGTCGAGATCCGGCCGATCTTCGAGGCCGACGATTTCGGCGAGGAGTTCACGCCGGAGTTGCGGGAGCAGGAAGACCGTATTCGGGAGGAACTGGCCGCGAAGAAGGGCGCGTAGCGGGCTGGGCTTTCGGTGCTGGTTGGAGCCAGGGACGGCCCGGGATTGCCCGGGACATCCTGTACCACGCGAGATCCGACTGGTTCCTACCAGAAGTTCCGGCTTGGCACCGTATCGGTCGTAGGGGAGGGCCCGGCGCCCTCCTGCGTCCGTACGCGGTCCCGACCAAGAGAGGGCGCCGGGCCCTCCCCTACGACCGACCAACGTATCCGGCACTGAATCAGGCGGCTATCGAACGGTGGGCAGGGCTCGGTTGAACGAACGGCGTCGGTTCGCCGGCGGCTAAGAGCGACCGGCAATAGGCAACCACCCGCGTCCAGCCGGCAGATCGATGACGACCGAAATCGGCCGAATGCGGCCGCGATTGCCGGTCGGCCAAGCGAAGATCGATCGTGGGGAGTGCCCTATTGCCGGGCACTCTAAGCGGTGGCGAGCACGACCTCCGGGCCGTCGGGCGTCGCTTCGTATTCGGTCGCGGATGGGCCGACGCCGAGCACCCGCTCGATGGCGTCCGCCGCGACGCGCGCGCCGTCTTCCTGCCGGACCATGCGGCCGACGTGGGCGGCGCGTTCGCGCAACGCGCCGTCGGCCAGCACGCCGGCCAGAACCCGCTCGATCGTGGCCCGGCGGTAACGGCCGCGGTCCAGCCGTTGGGCGATGCCGAGCCGCTCGGCGCGGCCGGCGTTGTCGGGCTGGTCGTGGCCGTAGGGCACCACGATCATCGGCGCGCCGGCGCGCATCGCCTTGGCGAGGGTGCCAACGCCGCCCTGGTGGACGGTTGCCCGCGCGCGCGCGAACAGCGGCCCGTGCGGCGCGTAGGGCAGCGCAATCGAATCTTTCGGCAAGTCCGGCGGCAGGTTACGCGGGTCGCTGCCGGTCAGGAAGACCGCCCGCACGCCCAGGCGGGCGACGGCGCGAGCGCTTTCACGGTAGAACGTGCCGGCTTCCAGCACCGCCGTGGTTCCGAGGGTGAAGACGACCGGCGCCGGCCCGGCGTCGAGGAACTCGAGCAGCGCCGGGTCCATGCCCGGTTCGGTCGGGTCGTCCAGCACCGCGAACCCGGTCTGCACGGTCGATGCCGGCCAGTCCGGTTGCGGCGCGCCGAGCAGCGGGCTGAACAGCGCCAGCGACAGCAGCGGGGAATGCTGGCCATCGAAGACGGGCTCCTCCGGCCCCGGCGACAACCCGGCGTCCGCCCGCATCCGCCGCCACGGTTCGCTCCAGTGGGTCACCAGCCCCTTGCCGCCGCGGATTACCGCCCCGGTCGGCCCCGGCCCGAGGGCGCGGGCGATGCGGCTGACGAACGGCGGCCCGACCTCCGGCGGGTCGAAGCGGGAGAAGTACCCCAACGGGTTGACCACCGCCGACGCCCACGGGATGCCGAGGCTGGTTGCCGCCGTCCCCGCCGTGAAGGCCAGCGAATGCGACAGCACGAGGTCTGCGCCGGCGACCGCGTCCAGCGTGTCGGCGAAGGTCGCCGGCAGGTCGGGCAGGAACATCCGCTGGAAGGCGGCAGCCGGCGAACTGCCGCGGCCGACGCGCACCATCAGGTCGGGGTCCGGCACCCCGGACGGGCGGTCCGGGCGGACCGGCACGAACCCGAGTCCCATCGCCTCGGCCCGCGCCCGGTAGACCTCCGAGGTGGCGAGGACGGGGTCGTGCCCGCGCCGCCGCAACTCCCGCCCGACGGCGAGGAACGGCAGCAGGTCGCCGGGCGAGCCGAAGGTGCAGATGACGATGCGGCGGCCGCCGGAGGAAGCGTGCGCGTTAGCGGCCATCCAGCACCCGTCCGATCAGGTCGCAGGCGCGGCCGACGCCGTCCTCGGCGCGAATCTTCTCTGCGACATCGGTCGCCCGGTCGCGCCAGCGCCGTTCGTCCAGCAGCCTTTCGAGCATGGCGGCCGCGCGGTCGGCCCGGTAGCGGTGGGCGCGCAACACGAGCGCGATGCCGAGCCGCTCGGCGCGCATGGCGTTGTCCGGCTGGTCGTGGGCGTGGGGCACGATCAAAGAGGGCACGCCGGCCAGCATCGCCTGCGAGAGCGTGCCGATGCCGCCGTGGAAGACGACCGCCGCCGCCCGCGGGAACAGCGCCCGGTGAGGGGCCTGCTCGACCGCGATCATGTCCGGATTTCGGTGGACGATGCCGTGCTCGCCTGCCGGCCCGACCAACAGCACCGCGCGACGGCCGAGCGACCGGGCGGCAGCGATGGACTGCTGGTAGAACTCGCCCGGCTCCAGCACCGCGGTCGAACCGAGGGTGAAGACGATCGGCGGCTCGCCGGCGTGGAGGAAGGCCGCGAGATCCGGCGGCAGGGTCGTGCCGTCCACGCGGGGATCGAAGGGAAAGCCGGTCGCCACCGCCTGCGGCGGCCAGTCGCGCCGCGGGGGAGAGAAGAGCGAGGAGAAGAGCCCCAGCGCGAGCGACGGCGCGTGCTGCCCGCGCAGGAACGGGTTTTCCCGCGCCGGGGGCAAACCGAGACCGGCCCGGAACTCGTGCCACGGCACGGCCCACGGGTCGGCCGCCTTCAACAGGGAGCGCATCAGCAGCCGGCGCCCGCCAGGCGGCAGCGCTCGCAGCACGGGCACGATACCCGGCAGCACTTCCACCGCCGGCGGGTCCTCGGCGGACAGGAAGACCGAGGGCTGCAGCGCGGTGGACACCCACTTGATGCCGCGCGTCTCGGCGACCAGCCGGCCGCCGACGGCGAGCAGGCTGGAGACGATCAGGTCCGCCCCGGCGGCGGCCGCGTCGAGGTCGGCGTAGGCGTCGGCGAGCGCGGGTAGGATCAGTTCCCGCACCACGCGCTCGGTGCCGCGGCGCGGGTCGTTCATCCGGGCCATGATGCCGGGGCTGCGCCAGTCCGGCAGGTCCGGCCGCACCGGCAGGAACGGGATGCCGAAGCCCTCGACCTTTTCCCGGTAGAACTCCGGCCCCGCGAAGGCGGCGTCGTGGCCGCGGTCGCGCAGCCCGAGCGCCAGCGTGGCGTGGGGGTTGAAGTCCCCGAACGAACCCCAGGCCGTGACGATGATCCGCTTGCTTCCCACGCCCGCCGCGTCTCCCGCCGAAGCATCGCCCGCCCGAACGCGGGGCCGACCGCGAAGTATGCCCCGCCGGACCCGAAACGGCAGGGACCGCGCCACCGCGACCGAAAGCGCCCCCACTCGCACGATGGGGCCGATACGAGCACCACCGTTGCGGCGACCGTGCGCCTGACGACGGGTGCGGATCAAGTGTCGCGGCGGATCGTACGGATGCCGCGGGCTGTCACCAAACGGCCGCCGCTCGGTGGCCGCCGTCACCCGTCGCCCGGATCATTGCCGCCCGCTCCTCAACCGGCCGCGTCGGCGCTCTGCCATACCGTGCCGAGGCCAGCATCGCCCTACGGCTCCCGCCACCCGCCGGGAGTGTCCGGCACCGGGAACGGCGCCAGGTCGGCCCTGCTCGCACTCGCCATACAATTCCCCTCCCGTTCCGCCGCTGCAATTTTGGAAAGGACTCCCTCGTCGCCTAGCGCGCGCGGGCGGGCGAAACGCGCATTGCGGCCGAAGCCACCGGCGCTCCGCAGCCCTCATACTGGCCGGCGACGACCCGCCACGCGGCGGGCGACCCCACGCCCGGAGCGCCGCCGCATGGACCCGTCCCGTTTCGACTCGCTGGCCAAGGCCCTGGCAGGCCCCGGCACCCGCCGGGGCCTGCTCGCGGCCCTCGCCGCGCTGGCCCCGGCCGCCGCGGCCGCACAGGGGAAGCACCGGCGCGCGGGCGGCGCCGGGGGCTCGGCGGAAGGCCAGGGCGGCGGCCCGGGGGCCGAGAACTGCGCGGCCAACGGCCAACGGTGCGGCAAGGGCTCCGGCAAGCGCGGCAAGCCCTGCGCGAAGTGCTGCTCACGTTTTTCCATCGCCCAGGCCAACGGCAGGCGCCGCTGCTCGTGCAAGCCCGCCGGGACGCCCGCCCGCACCGCGGTCCACTGCTGCTCGGGCCAACGCAGCGCCGGCGGCTTCTGCGGGGCCTGCGACCCTGGGCTGGCCGCGTGCCCCGGCGGCTGCGCCGACCTGGCCACGGACGACGCCAACTGCGGGGCATGCGGCAACGAGTGCCAAGCGGGGCAGACGTGCGCCGGCGGAGCGTGCGTGGCGTGCCTCGGCGATGCCGGATGCGGCGACGGGCAACGCTGCTGCTCCGGAGCGTGCGTGGACCCGGATACCGACCCCGCCAACTGCGGCGGTTGCGGGGTTGCCTGCAGCGCCACGGATATCTGCGACGGCGGCACGTGCGTGTGCGTCCCGGACGACGCGGCCGCCTGCCGGAACAAGGCGTGCGGCCCCGCCGTCAACAACTGCGGACAGACGGTCACGTGCGGCATCTGCGGGGTCTGCCTGACCTGCCAGGGAGGGACCTGCGTCGCGGATCCGACCCAGGCCGGCACCTGCTGCGACGGCACCGCCGGGGTGTGTGCTGGAGGGGTTTGCACCCCATGCACCACCTTCCCAAACAGCGCCTGCGACCCGACGACCGGCTCCTGTGTCTGCACCGCGACGTGCGGCGGGAAGGCCTGTGGGGCGGACGACGGATGCGGCGGGATCTGTACGACAGGCACCTGCCCGACCGACGAGACGTGCCAGCCCGACGGCGCCTGCCTGCAGAACCTGAATCTGTTCCAGTGCCTGTGCGGCGACAACTCGACCCCGTCCAGGTGCGTCCGGGACCAGTGTCGGCGGGGGTACGACACGGTCTGCGGCGAAGCGTGCAGCGGTTCGCAGGGGTTCTACGGACTTGGCACGCCCGGGACCGGGTGCGGCCTCGGCACCTGCACACCTTGAGATCGCCGAACGCCCGGGCCACCGGCAGGAACGCTTCCCGGGCTCGGGGGAGCGATCCTGCCGAGCCATCGCGGCGGGACGCTACGCCACCGTCCCACGAACGGCCATGTTCGGGACGGTTGCCGTGGGCAAGGCGCCGTTCTCGCGCTGGCAATGCCACCCATTTCGGCGAGCCCCGGCCGGCGGAATATGGCCTTCGGCGGATGCCCCCGGCGGGCAGCGGGCGAATCGTTGGAGGCACGCGCCCATCCCGCGCCGCGGCCGCCGACGCGTCTCGGGACCTCGTCGTACCTCGACTCTTCGATCTGCCAATGAGGGCTTGGACATCCTCAGGATGACGGGGTGCACGCGCTCGCGGCCCGTATCTGGCGGTTCAGCCTGCCGGGATGCGCTGGCGCACCGGTCCCCTTGCCCGCCCCATGGCGGCATGCCACCATCCTGACGGTCGAGGGCCGGACCGCGCGGCGGCCGGCGTGCGGGAGGGCGGGATGTCGGATACCCCCATCGATGCGGCGCGGATCGCCGCGCTGTTCAAGGCCTACGACGTGCGCGGCGTGGTTCCGGGCGAGTTGTCCCCGGACATCGCCTATCTCGCCGGGCGGGCGCTGGTGGCGGCGCACGGCCCGTCCGAGGTGGCGGTCGGGCGCGACATGCGCTTGTCCGGCCCGGCCATCGCCGGCGCGCTGATCGACGGCATCCGCGACGGCGGCGCGGACGTGGCCGACCTCGGGCTGGTGTCTAGCGACGCGCTCTACTTCGCGGTGGGCCAGTACGGCTACCCCGCCGGGGTGATGGTCACCGCGTCGCACAACCCGCCGCAGTACAACGGACTGAAGATGTGCGGCCCCGAGGCCCGCCCGATGTCGCTGGACGGCGGGCTGGGCGCGGTGCGCGACGCCATCCTCGACGGCCGCGCCTTTGGGCCGCCCGCCGAGCGGCGGGGAGACGTGCAGGAGCGCGACATCCTCGACGCCTACGCCGAGCACATGCGCTCGCTGGTGGACGTGTCGCGCATCCGGCCGCTGAAGGTCGCCATCGACGCCGGCAACGGGATGGCCGGGCTCACCGTGCCGAAGGTGTTCGAAGCGCTGCCGGTGGAGGTCGTTCCCCTCTTCTTCGAACTGGACGGCAGTTTCCCGAACCACGAGGCCAACCCGATCGAGCCGGAGAACATCGTCGATCTCCAGAAGGCGGTGGTCGCCCACGGCTGCGACTTCGGGGCGGCCTTCGACGGCGACGCCGACCGCATGTTCCTGGTGGACGAGCACGGCACGTTCGTCGGCGGCGACATGGTGACCGCGATGGTGGCGGTCAAGATGCTGGAGCGCTCGCCCGGCGCGGCGGTGGTCTACAACCTGATCTGCTCGCGCTCGGTGCCCGAGGTCATCGAGGAGCGCGGCGGGCGGGCGCTGCGCTCGCGGGTCGGGCATTCATACATCAAGGAACTGATGCGGGAGGAAGACGCCGTCTTCGGCGGCGAGCACTCCGGGCACTTCTACTTCCGCGACCTCTGGTACGCCGACTCCGGGATGCTGGCGCTACTGACCACGCTCGAACTCGTGTCGGAGGCAGGGCAGCCGCTGTCGCAGGTGATCGCGCCGCTGGACCGCCGGGTGCGCTCTGGCGAGATCAACTCCGAGGTGGCCGACGCGGCGGCCACGGTGGCGAAGGTCGAAGCCCACTACCTCGCCGAGGGCGCGGAAATCGACCACCTCGACGGGGCGACGATCGCCTTCCCCGACTGGTGGTTCAACCTGCGCGCCTCCAACACCCAGCCGCTGCTGCGGCTCAACGTCGAGGCCAACGACCGCGAGACGCTGCGCCGCCGCACCGACGAGGTGCTGGCGCTGGTGCGGGGCTGATCCGGATGGCAGAGATCGAACCGGCCGATATCCCCGCGGGCTGGCCGTCCGGCGAGCATCCGGCCAGCCTGCGGGTGGTCAAACTGGCGCCGGACGGCACGCCGGTGACGGAATATCCGGGCGAGGTCGTGCCGGGTGGCGCGCCCGCGCCGTGGCTGTGCGTGCGCGCCACCTGGACCTACAAGGTGGTCGCGCTCGACGGGCTGGAGTTCCACCCCGGCGACGAGTTGCTGGAGTATTTCTCTCCGACCGAGTGGTTCAACGCGTTCGCGGTCTACGCCCCGGATGGCGCGCTGCGCGGCTGGTACGCCAACGTGACCTACCCGACCACGATCGACCCGGCAACGGAACCGCCGACGCTGGGCTGGCGCGACCTGTACCTGGACGTGGTGGTGCGGCAGGACGGCACGCATACCCTGCGCGACGAGGACGAACTGGAGGAGGCCGGACTGGCCGAAGGCGATCCGGCGCTGCTGGCGGCGATCCTGCGCGGCCGGGACGCGATCCTGGGGCGGCTGGAGCGCGGCGGGTTCCCGTTCGGAGCGCCGTCATGAATCCGCTCCGGTACCTTCGGCGTATAGCCGAGCGGACCCCTCCCTGTTGACAGGCCCACGTCCGTTTGCTACCTTGCGTACAGGACGCCACGGAAGACGCCCACTCGGCGCGCTTACCACGGTGGCTCCAGGTAGGGACGGGCCGAGTGGCCTGATGGGATCCTGGGAGGGAATCCATGAGCAAGTTCGTCTTCGCGCAGGACATCGAGACCGCTGCTTCGGGCAACGGCGGCGGCGCCGCTGCGTCGGCCAACGGCGGCGCGGTCGCCCTCGGCGACGTCAACTCCGGCGGCAACGTCGGCTCCGCCATCGGCGTGGGCGACACCATGGGCACGGTTGCGGTCGATGGCGGCTCGATCGCCAACGGCACCAACCTGGGCGTTTCGGCGAACGGCGGCACCGCCATCGCCGATGCCTCGGGCGGCAACTACAACGTCGCGTTCGTCAGCTAAACCCTGACGCAGCCGCGGGTTCGCCCGCGACGCGACGATCGGGCCGGGGATTGCTCCCCGGCCCGATTTTTTGTGCCCGAGTTCAGTGCCGAGTGCCGAGGAACGAGTCGGCAAGGCGGCGAGTCGGCAAGCGACGGGTGACGCGCCGGCCTACCATTCTCGGCACCCGGCACTCGGCACTTCGTGGCCGGCGGCGGTATCCTCACGCCATCCGCGTTTCGCACCCGCCCATGAGGAGCCGACCGCCATCGCCGCAAGCAATTCGCCCGCCCGGGGGGATGCCGCGCGCCGCCGCGTGCTGGTCTACAGCCACGACGGCACTGGGCTGGGGCACCTGCGCATCACCCTCGGCATCGCGACCCAACTGGCCGCACGCCGCCCGGACGACGCGATCCTGCTGCTGACCGGCTCGGGGCAGACGCCGGCGTTCGACCTGCCGCAGAACCTCGACTGGGTAAAGCTGCCGTCGTGGCCGCGCCGCGAGGTGTACGCCGACCTGCCGCACCCCGCTTCGCCGGCCGCCCCGTTCCGCGAGGTCGTGTATGCGCGGGAAGCGGTCGCCCGCGCCACCGTGCAGGCGTTCGCGCCCGATCTGCTGGTGGTCGATCACGCCCCGGCGGGACTTTTCCGCGAACTGGCCCCGGCGATCGAGTGGCTGCGCGCGGCCCGCCCGGACGCCAAACTGGCGCTGTTGATGCGCGACATCACCTTCGGGCCGGAGCAGACGCGGACGATCTGGACCAACGAGGCCATCTATCCGCTGCTCGACGAGGTCTACGACCGCATCCTCGTCTACGGCGAGCAGCACGTCTTCGACCCCATCACCGAATACGGCATGTCGGAGAAGGCGGCGGCGCGGACCCGCTTCTGCGGCTATCTGCCGCCCCTGCCGGCCCGGCGCTCCCCGGCCGAGGTGCGCGCCGAACTCGGGATTGGCGATGCGCCGCTGGCCGCCGTTTCGGTCGGTGGCGGCGCCGACGGCGGGCCACTGCTGCGGGCGTTCCTCGGCGGCTGGCGGGAGCACGCGCCGCCGGATCTGGCGGCGGTCGTCGTCGCCGGGCCGCTGCTGCCGGCTGCGGACCGTGAGGCGATCGAGGCGCTGGCCGCGGACCTGCCGAGTGTCCGGCTGCTGCCATTCGACCCGGACTTTCTCGCGGTCGCGCAGGCCGCCGACGTGGTCGCCAGCATGGGCGGCTACAATTCGCTCTGCGAAGCGGCGTTCATCGGCAAGCGGGCGGTCATCGTGCCGCGCCTGCCCGGGCCGGAGGAGCAGATCATCCGCGCCCGGCGGTTCGAAGCGCTGGGACTGGCCACGGTCGTCCCGCCGGAAGACCTGTCCGCGGGCGCGCTGTGGTCGGCCGTGCGCGGGGAACTGGAGCGCGGCGCGTCCGTCCCGCCGCTGCTGTCGTTCGACGGGGCGCGGGCCATCGTCGAGGAACTCGACGCGCTGGCGGCGCTTCGAGAGGGTTGATCGCGCCGGTGCGGCCACGCCGCCGGCGCTCGGGAGAAGAAGCGCCCCATGCCCGTTTGCATCGCCGGGATGCACAGATCCGGCACCTCGATGGTCGCCAAGCTGCTGCGCGACGGCGGGCTTTACCTCGGCGACGATGCAGACCTGATGCCGGCCGGCGACGACAACCCGGAAGGGTTCTGGGAATACGCCGACATCGTCACCCTCAACGACGCCGTGCTGGCCGAAATGGGCGGCGCCTGGGATTTGCCGCCCGACCCGCCGGCGGACTGGGATGCGCCCCGCTTCGACGCGTTGCGCGCCACCGCGACCAGCCAGGCCGCCCGCTTCGCGGGCTACGATCCGTGGGGTTGGAAAGACCCGCGCAACTCGTTGACCGTCCCGTTCTGGCGGTCGGCGGTCGGCCCGCTGAAGGTCGTCTGCGTCGTCCGCAACCCGCTCGAAGTCGCGCTCTCGCTGCGGCGGCGCAACCAGTTCTCGCTGGCGCTGGGGTTGTGGCTCTGGTACGCCTACAACAAGCGGCTTCTGGACGACACCACGCCCGATGAGCGCATCGTCACCCACTTCGACGCCTACTTCGGCGATTCCGCGGGCGAAATCCGGCGGCTGCTGGCAGCGGTGGACCTGCCCCACGACGACGGCGCGGTGGCGCGGCTGTCGGGCAACGCGCGCGCCGGCCTGAAGCACCACACCTACACGATCCCGGATCTGCTCCAGGCCAACGTCGTCCCGGAAATCGTCAACCTCTACCTCGATCTGTGCGAGGAAGGGGACTTCGCGGCCGGGATCGGGCGCGACCGGCGGGTTCCGCTCGACGCGTCGGGGTACCGCTCGTCCAGTTTCGGGGCGGACGGTCCGGCCGGCGTCGGACGGATCGACCTTTGGTTCGCCGAGCAGCAGAGCCTGCTGGCCGAGTTGCGGCTCCACCAGCAGGCCCGGCACGAACTGGAGGGCCGGGTCGCCGAGCGCGACGGCAAGATCCTCGAGCGCGAAGGGCGCATCGCCGATCGCGACAACCGACTGGCCGAACGCGACCGCGCGCTGGCCCGGATGACCCAGGAGGTGATGGTGCTGCGGCAAACCGTCGCCGACCAGGCGGCGCAGGTCGAGGCGCTGTCCGAGCACGCCGCCACGCTCACCCGGCACGAGGCCGACCTGCGCGACCTGCTGGCGCGCGCCCACGACCAGTTGCTCAACAAGGACCTTGAAATCCTCGGCACGATGGGCGGCGTCCTGTCCCGCTACGCACCGGGCGCGCCGGCGGCGATCTACTACCGCCAACTGGTCGATCGGCTGCGGGCCGCCGTCGAGAAGCACGTGCCGGCGAATGCCCCGGTGCTGGTGGCGACCTACGGCGACCCGGCCATGCTCGAGGTCGGGCGGCCCGCCAGCGACTTCCCGCAAGCGGACGGCAGCGTCGCCGCGGACTACACTGCGCTCGACGACGCCGCGGCGATCGCCCAACTCGAGGAGTTGCGCGCAAACGGCGCGGCTTATCTGATCGTGCCCAGCCCGGCGCAGGCCTGGCTGGCCCGCCAGCGTGCGCTGGCACGGTACCTGGACGATACCTTCCCCGCAGTCGTCCACGAACTGGGGCTTTGCACGATCTACGCCCTCCGGCCGGCGGCCGAGGCCGCGGCGGACTGAGGGCGCATCGCGGGACCGAGGGGACTCGGGGAAGGGAAACCGTCATGATCCTGGTCACCGGCGGCGCCGGCTACGTCGGCAGCGTGCTCACCAAGGAACTGCTCGCGCTCGGGGAACCGGTGCGCGTCATCGACACCATGTGGTTCGGCGACCAACTCGGGCCGCATGAACGGCTCGAACTCGTCGAGGGCGACCTGCGCAATCCCGATCCGTCGTGGCTCAAGGGCGTCGATTCCATCGTCCACCTTTCGGGCCTGTCCAACGACCCGACGGCCGATTTCGCGCCCGAACTGAACTCGGAAGCCAACGTCTTCGCGACGCGGCAACTCGCCGAACTCGCCGCCGCCAAGGCGACGCGCGACGGCAAGCCGATGCGTTACGTCTTCGCGTCCACCTGCTCGGTCTACTACGCGCCGACCACGGCCGACCAGGCCAACGTCAGCGTGATGACCGAGGACATGCCGATCGCGCCGACCGCCAACTACTCCAAGACCAAGCGGCTGGCCGAGATCGAACTGCTGCGCGTGGCCGACAAGCACCCGCTCTTCGTGCCCACGATGCTGCGCAAGGGAACCGTTTTCGGCCTTTCGCCGCGGATGCGCTTCGATCTGGTGGTGAACGTCTTCACCCTGCACGCCTGGCGCAACCGGCGGTTGACCGTGCACGGCCACGGCGAAGCCTGGCGCCCGCTGCTGCACGTCCGCGACGCGGTCGATGCCTACATCCACGTCCTGAACGCGCCGGTCGAGAAGGTGCAGGGCGAGGCGTTCAACGTCGTCCACAAGAACTACCGCGTACTCGAACTCGCCCACTGGGTGGCCGAGGTGATCGAGCAGAAGTACGGCGTCGAAGTGGCGGTCAAGCGCGACCGCACCGGCAACTCGGCGTCCCGCTCCTACTTCGTGTCCGGCGACAAGATCACCCGCGAACTGGGGTTCTCGGCCGACCGCGGCACCACCGAAGCCGTGGTCGCGATCTGGGACGCGCTGGAGCGCGGCGACTTCGGGCCGGAGCCGGAAAAGGACCCGCGCTTCTTCAACATCCGCTGGCTGAAGGACACCCTGATGGCGGGCGCCGCGGCATGAAAACCCTCGTCATCGGCGCAACCGGCCAACTCGGGCAGGACCTCGTGCGCCAACTCGGCGACGACGCGATCGCGCTCGGCCACGGCGACATCGACGTGACCGACGGCATCGGCGTCTCGTCCGCGGTGCGAGCGCACCGGCCCGATTGGGTCATCAACACCGCCGCCTTCCACCGGGTGGACGACTGCGAACTGAATCCGACGCTCGCCTTCGCGGTCAACGCCACCGGCGCCGCCAACGTCGCCCGCGCGGCCGCCGAAATCGGCGCCGGGGTGGTGTTCTACTCGACCGACTACGTGTTCGGCGGCGAAGGGCGCGGCCGCGGCAACCCGCACGGCGAACGGGATCTGCCGGAGCCGCTGAACGTCTACGGCGTGTCGAAGCAGGCCGGGGAACACCTGGTGGCGCTGGGCAACCCGCGCCACCTCGTGATCCGCTCGGCCGGGCTGTACGGCACGGCGACCAGCCGCAAGGGGTGGACCTTCCCCGAACTGATGGTCACCAAGGCCCGCAACGAGGGCATCCTGCGCGTGGTCGCCGATCAGGCGCTGTCGCCGACCTACACCCACGACCTGGCGGAAGCGACGCTGGCGCTGATGCGCGGCGGCGCGACGGGGCTGTTCCATCTCGTCAACGCGGGCGAGTGCTCGTGGCACGAGTTCGCCTCGGCGACCGTGCGGCTGGCCGGCATCGAGGTGCCGGTGGACGCGACGCAAACCACCCGCCAGCCGGGCAAGGCGGCGCGCCCGCCATATTCCGCGATGACCAGCTCGCGCCTCGGGGAGACCGGCGTCTCCCCGCTGCGCGCGTGGCAGGACGCCCTCGAACACTACCTGCGGGCCAAGGGCATCGCCGGCAACTGAAAGACGGACGCGGGGTATCCTTGACTCCGCGTCAAGAACGCGCGGCCACCGGCCGCGCCGGGAGGAGGAATGCGCGCGTGAAGGTCACCGGGGTCGGGCAGCTCGCCATTCCCGCCGTGCGAACGGTCACGTTCGCCCGCTTCGTCGATCACCGCGGCTACTTCACCGAGCACTACCGGCGAAGCGACTTCGACGGGGAGCAGATCCCGTTCCTCAACGGCGTCCCCCTCCTCCAAGCCAACGAAAGTTACTCGCGGGCCGGGGTCGTGCGCGGGCTGCACTTCCAGTGGAACCCGTGGATGGGCAAACTGGTGCGGACTGTGCGCGGCCGCCTGATCGACCTCGCGCTCGACATCCGGGTCGGCTCCCCGACCTTCGGCAAGGTCGTCGCCGCCGACCTGCCCAGCCACGGCGACGAGGACCACGGCGAGTGGGTCTGGGTGCCGCCGGGCTTCGCCCACGGCACCGTCTTCACTGAGGACACGGTCATCGAGTACTTCTGCTCCGGCGAATACAGCCCTGGCTGCGAAGCCGGCATCTCGCCGCTGGCGCCGGACCTCGACTGGTCGCTGTGCGACCCGGCGCTACGCGACGAGGTCCAGGTGATCCTCGGCGGCTCCCCGCTGATGACCGACAAGGACCGCGACGCCTTCACCGTGGCCGGCTGGGCGGCCGACGAACGCTCGGCCAACTTCCGCTACGAGGACCTTCCGGACGCATGAGCGACCCGACGACTGTTGCAGCGGCCGAACGCGCCGTGCCGACCGCGTCCATCATCATCCCGGTCCACAACAAGGCGTCGCTGACCCGGCAGTGCCTGAACACGTTGCTGGCCGAGACCGAGGTCGGGGTGGTGAGGGAGATCGTGGTCGTCGATGACGGCTCGATCGATCTCACGCCGGAACTGCTGGCCGCCTACGGCGCCCAGATCCGCACGGTCCGGCACGAGGTCGGGGCCGGGTTCGCGGGCGCCTGCAACGCGGGCGCGGCGCTGGCGACCGGGGAATACCTCGTCTTCCTCAACAACGACACCGTGCCGCGCGCCGGCTGGCTGGAAGCGATGGTCCGCCACGCCCAGCAGCACCCGGCCACGGCGGCGGTCGGGGCGCGGCTGCTGTTCCCGAACAACACCATCCAGCACGCCGGGGTGACGTTCGGGCTGGACCGCTATCCACACCACATCTACGCCGGGTTCCCGGCCGACCACCCGGCGGCGCTGGTCTCGCGCCGCTACCAGGCGGTCACCGCCGCCTGCATGCTGGTGCGCCGCGCGGCGTGGGACGAAATGGGCGGTTTCGACCGTACCTACGTCAACGGCTGGGAGGACGTCGATCTCTGCCTCCGCCTCGGCGAGGCCGGGTACGAGATCCGCTACTGCGCGGATGCCGTCGTCTACCACCTCGAATCGGCCTCGCGGGATCTTTTCGCGCCGCAGGAACGGGCCAACCGCGGGGAATTCGAGCGGCGCTGGCGAGACCGGGTCAAGCCGGACGATTTTTCCTACTACCACGCCGACGGGCTGGTGGAGATCGTCTACCCGGCGCGCTACCCCATGCAGGTCACCTTTTCGCCGCTCCTGGCCGGGGTGAAGGTCGGCGACAACGAGCGGCTGGGCGATCTGCTGCTGCACGAGCGCGCCCGCCAGACCTCGATCCTGATGCGCAACAACATCGTGCTCAACCTGCGGGTGCAGGAAGCGGAGTTGCGGGCCGCCGCCGCCGAGCAGCGCGCCCGCGCCGCCGAGGAACGGGCGCCGGCAGTAGCGGCC
>JAFAEX010000292.1 GCA_023423795.1 Chloroflexota bacterium
GGATGGGGCCGCCGCGTGCCGTAGGGGCGCGATTCATCGCGCCCGCTTCTGGAACGGTGTCCGCATCAATTACGCAACCGCCATAAACCCCGGGCTACGAAAACGAGGCCCCTCCGGGGCTGAGAACGGACGGTGGCCGCTCTATTTGAGCAACCGCCATCATCGCGCCCGCCTTGCCGATGCCCGGACTATCTTGGCAACCGCCGTCGTTCCGGAGGAACCGCGCCGGCGGCTCGCATCGATTGGCATTCGCCCGCCGCGGTTACGGGAACACCGGCGGCACGGGGGACGCGAACGACCGCGATCCGGAGATCGCGGCCGCCGTTGTTTTCAGAGGAAACCGCTTATCCGCGCTTCGGGCGGCGGCAGACGACGATCGCCTGATAGCGGACCTGAACGGTGAGTCCTCCTTCTTGGATCGAGGTCCACTGGCAACCGTAGCGGTTCTGGCGGTTCAGCGGAGCACCCTGGACGAGGATCATCGCTTCCTCATCCTGATCTGGTCCGGCATACATGCAGCCACCGCTCATCATCAACTCGCCCTTGCGGCAGCGGGTGACGCATGTCAGGTCCACTTGTCCGGGCACACCGCGGCAGATCTTCCGGCGCCGCTTGAAGCGGACCCGGACGTGGCGGTAACGATTGCGCTTGCCTTTGCCCCGGCCTTCGGTTTCGCCCAGGCCGCCGTCGCCGACGAGGATGTCCCACGCCTCGTCGCCCCGAAGGACCATGCCGGCTTCTTCCGCCGCCACGCGCAGGTCGCCGCGCAGGCCGCCGGTGGCCCCGCCGAGCACCGCGGCCAGCGCTGTTGCCATCAGGCCGCGCCGCGACGCCACCGCCGCCGTGCCCGACTCGACCAGCGACGCGACGTCCTTGCCGAAGATCGTTCCCATCGTTCGCCTCCGCCTCCGCCCCGGCCGCGGCGTGCGGCGGGCTCGCACCATTCCCGCGCCGGGAGCGGCGCTATGGGACTATGGCATCAATTTGCTGGTGAATCATCGCCGCGGATCGGAATTCGTGCCAACCGGACCGGTTACCACCAGTCGCCGAGCACGTCCTCCCGCAGGCGCTCGGTTTTTTCGGCAAGGTCGAACCCGCGCCCTGCCATCGTCCACGCCATCGTTCCGAGGAACAGCGTGCCCGCCGCGGCGACGGGCAGACGCACGGCGGGCGGGAACGACGTCCACAGCAGCCACCCGACGGCGACCGACGCGACCAGCCCGGCCACGCCCGGCCACAGCCACGCCGGCGCCAGCAGCGAAAGCAGGAACGGGGCGAACACCAACCACACCAGCACCGGCGCGGACAGCGAACTGGACGTCGCCGGCAGGATCACCGCGAAGCCCAGCGCGTAGACGACCGCCGCGGCCAGCACGCGCTCCCGCAACCGGTATGCCCGGTACGGTCCGGCCACCGGCGGCGGGGCCGCCATGGCGTACCCCTCGCGAAAGCCCTGGACGGTCCAGACGATGCCCATCCCGGCCAGCGCGGTGATGCCCGGAAAGTCGGGCTGCATCGTGCCGAGCAGCGGCAGCGGTTCGTCGTAGACCGCGTTCGGAACCAGCGCGCCGGCGTAATACCCGGCGACCGCCGCGACCGGCCACAACCGGTGGCGCACGACGAAGGCGAGCGCGAAGGGCACGATGGCCATCCAGAGGAACCGCAGGTCGTCGGTGCGCGGCGAGCCGGAGACGTCGATGGCGACCAACCCGAAGGCGAAGACCGCGCCGAACAGGACCATCCGCACCACCGGGTGGTCCTGCCACGTCGCGGCGAGGCGCGTCATGGGATCGGACATGTCTGGCGTGTCGGGCTGTTCGATCATCGATCGGTCTCCTGGAGCGGGATCGTGCCGCGCATCCCGGTGAACGGGCGCGTCGCCAGTCTTGCGGCGATGCGCCGGGCCGCGGTGAGCCCGGCGCGCGATCGCCGAGGCACTGGCCTCGGCGGCGCGTCACCGCCGGGGTTGGGGCGCGGCCGATGGCGCGAGGACCGCGCCAGCCGGATTACTCCGCCACATCGCCGCAACCCACGCCGTGCGCCGCCACGGGGCGCCGAGGCCGTGACGGACATCGCCCCCGTGCCCCGGCGATGACGCGCCGACCGGGCGATTCAGTCGGACTCGAGTTCCCAGACCACCTTGACCGTGGCCGAGACGTCGGAGACGCCGCGGGCGATCGGCGTTTGCACCGAACCCGTACCGCCGGACGCATCGAACTGGCCAGCACCCGTCGAATACAGGCGGCCGGAGACCTGGTACGCGCCGCCGCCGCGGCCGCGCTCTTCGATCGTCCGCACCGGACCCAGGCGAGCGCCAGCGGCAATCGCCATCAGGTCGGCTTTGTGCCTGGCGTTCGCCATCGCCGCGCGGCAGGCCTCGTCGCCCAGCGCGTCCAGCTTGGTGACGAAGAACTGGGGGCCAGCGATGTCGTTGGCTTCCGCGGCGACGGCGGCGTCGAGGACTTCGCCGAGGCGATCGAGATCGCGCAAGGTGGCCTCGACCGTCGTGTTCGCCGTATAGCCGACGAGCCGGCCCGGGTTCGTCTTGTGATAATAGTCGCGCTCGACCGAGACCTCGTACCGGGTGGTCCGCAGGTCATCATCGGCGACCCCGGACGCCTCCAGCAAAGCCATGACCGCGGACGCCCGGCGCGCCAGCTCGGACCGTGCCTTGGCCAGGACCGGATCGGTCACCTTCACCCCAAGCGTCACGGTGGCAGCGTCAGGCGTCGCGCGCACGGATCCGTGCCCTTCGACCCGGACGAATCGGCCGCGCCGCGCGCGGGTGTCGCCGTCGTTTGTCAAGGCGTCCTCCTCTCGATTCCCCAAAACGATGCCGCCCCTGCGTCCCCCGTGGGAACGCAGGGGCGGCGGTGGCCGCAATCGCGGATGTTACTCGGCTTCGACCAGTTCGAACGTCATGTTGACGTTGACCGAAATCTGGCTGGTTCCGGTCTCGACCGGCACGTCCATCGCCATTTCGGCCGCGCCGGCGCCGCCCCGGCCGTAGATCGGGCCGGGCATGTAGCCGCCGAGGTCCTCGGAAACGAAGACCACCCGGCCGAGTTCCATCCCCGTCGCTTCGGCCAGTTGCCGCGCCCGCTCGGTGGCGTCTTCCACCGCCAGCGCGCGCGCCTCGGATTCGTGCGGGCGGGTATCGTCAACGAAGAACGTCACGCCGTAGATGCTGTTGGCGCCGGCCGCGACCACGCCGTCGAGCAGCGCGCCGACGTTGTCGATATCGCGGATCGTCACCAGCACCTGGTTCATGACCTCGAAGCCGGTGACCTGCGAGGGGTCGCCGTTCTCCGAGTAGTCGCGCAGCACGCTCACGCTGAAGTTGGCGGTCTGGATGTCGCGGGATTCGACGCCCTGCGAACGCACCGCCTCGATGATCGCGGTTGCCTGCCGGTTGGCTTCGGCCTGCGCCTCGGCGAGGTCCTGCCGGATGACGTCGATGCCGACCGTTACCTGCGCGGTGTCCGGCGGCACGTTGACCATGCCCTGCCCGGACACGCTGACCGTGGCCGGCGCCTGCGCCGCTTCGCTCACGACCGGCGTCGCCTCCTGCGCCATCACCGGGGTGATCGCCCCGCCCGGCGCGCCGAAGGCGAGCGTTGCCGCCAGCGCCGCGCCCGGCGCGATCCATGCCACCTTCTTCAATGCCAACCCGACCGAGGGCTTCGTCGTCATGCCGACCTCCGCTGTCGAATCGTCCGGCCGGGGTGCGCTCAGCCCGGCATCCGTTCGTGGCGATCGATCAGGTACCGTCCGGCCAGACTGACGAGCAGCCAGAGCAGCACCAGGGCGAGCGCCAGTTGCGCCACGCGCCACGGGGACGTGGAAGCGGGCGCGACTTGCGCCGCCCGCGCCCCGTTCGCTGCTTCTGACGCGCCGGCCGCCGCGTTGGTTCCATCGGCCACGGCATCCCCGGGAACGACGGCATCGGCAGCGGCGGGAACGGCGGCGCGCTGGAAGCCAGCCATCGTCGGCGCCGCCGCTGGAACGGGCAGGGCTTCCTCCTGCTCGGCCGGCATCGCGGCGAACCCTTGCGGGGCCATCACCGGCGCCGGTTCGGGGGACAGCAGGTCGCCCGCCGTCACCAGCACCAGCAAGACCGCGACCACGGCTGTCGCGTACTTGAGCACGCCGATGCCCGGCAGCAGCCGGCTGCCCCAACTGTGCCCGTCTTCGTCGGGTGGCGGCGAGGCGGCGCGGACTGGGCGGGAGGCCGGCAGGGTCTGCGGCGAGGAGGCGGCAGGGATCGACGTCCGCCGGGTTGCGCCGGCCGGCCGGCCGCGGGAGTGTTCCGGCCCGAGCACGAACGAGCGCTGCGGTTCGTACTGTGGCAGGTTGCGCAGCAGATCCACCGTGGCGCGCAGTTCGGCGAGGTCGCGCCGGCAATCCGGGCAGGACGCGAGGTGGGCGCGCGCCGCCGCCGCGTCGGCCGGCGGCAGCGTGCCGTCGATCGCCGCGCTGAGGGCGTCGAGGTCGAGGTGGCGGGAACGCCCGCTTTCGCCGAACGCCGCGGGGTCCGGGCCGGCGGCCCGTGGAGGTATGAAATGGTTGGCGTCGTCAGGCATCGCCGGCTTCCCGTGGTTCCGCAACGGTGGGAGCGCCGCCCGGGCGCGTCCCGTCGCCCTGCATACGGACGAAACGATCGAAGAGTTCCGCCGCCGCCGGGTCGTCGGTGAGCGCCTGCCGCAATTTTGCCCGTGCCCGGCTCAGGCGCGATTTGACGGTGCCCAGCGCCGAGCCGGTCGCGGCCGCCACGTCTTCGTAGGGCAGGCCGTGCACGTCGGAGAGCAGGACGACCGCCCGCTGGTCCTCCGGCAGCGCGGCCAGCGCCCGTTCCAGCGCGTCGGCGACCTCGTTGCGCAGGGCGCGGGCGTCGGGAGATTCCCGCTGCACCTGGGTGGACCAGGTGGGTTTCATCTCGTAGGGCTCGGCGTCCATCGAGGAGGCCGGGCGGCGCGAGCGCTCGCGGATGATGTCGATGGCGCGGTTGCGCGCGATCCGCAACAGCCACGGCAGCACCGCGCCGCCGCGGAACGTATCCGCCCGCTGCCAGGCGCGCACGATCGCCTCCTGCGCCGCGTCTTCGGCCAGCGAGGCGTCGTTGAGCGTGCGCAGGCAGATATTGAAGACGGCGCGCTGGTGGCGCAGCACGATCAGGTTGAACGCGTCGAGGTCGCCCGCCGCGGCGCGCAGCATCAACTCCTCGTCGCTCCGCTCCGCGGGCTCCGGCGCAAGAAAGTCGCCGTTGCCGTCCGGTTCGGGCACGCCGGCGGGCGGGCGTCGTCGCTTGAACACGGCCTACCGCCCCCGCCGGAGCGGAGCGGCGGGCACGCCGCGGCCGGCGGACGGGCGAAGCGCTCGCGCCTCGCCGCGCGCCCGCTCGCCGCGCCCCCTCCCGCCGTCGTGCCGAACCACGGTCGTTACGCCTCCAGGGTCACCTTCGCCAGCACCGCCGGGTTGGCGACCGTGCGCGGTCGCTTGCCGCGCAGCACCTGCACCGCTTCCAGCAGCGTTTCCCGCCGCACCAGTTCGACCGAGCGCTCGGAGTAGTAGGCGGCGTGCGGGGTCAGGATCACGTTCGGCAGTTGGTAGAACGGCGCATCGGCCGGCAGCGGCTCGGGGTAGGTGACGTCCAGTGCCGCCCCGGCCAGTTTGCCGGATTCCAGCGCCTCGGCCAGCGCCGGCAGGTCGATGATCGGCCCGCGGGCGGTGTTGACCAGCACCGCGCTCGGCTTCATCCGGGCCAGCGCCGCTGCGTCGATCAAGCCCTTCGTCTCGGGGGTCAGCGGGCAGTGCAGCGTCACGATGTCGGAGCGCTCCAGCAACTCCTCGAGCGACACGGCCTGCGCGCCGTGGGCCTCGATGACCGCCGGTTCCTGGTACGGGTCGGCCACCAGCAGTTCGAGGCCGAACGGGCGCGCCCGCTCCGCCACGCTCTGCCCGATGCGGCCAAACCCGACGATGCCGAGCGTCAGTTCGCGCAGCGGCGGGATCGGGCCGCGCAGGATGGTGCGCGTCGCCGGCCCGTGCTGCACCCACGCCCCTTCGCGCAGCGAGCGGTCCAGTTCGGCGATGCGCCGGTTGAGCGCGAGGATCATCGCCAGCGCGTGGTCGGCGACCTCCGAGGTGCAGTAGCCGGGGTAGTGGGTGACGACGATGCCGTGCTCGGCGGCGGCGTCGAGGTCCACGTTGTCCAGCCCGACGCCGTAGCGGGAGATGACCTTGGTGCGCGGCAGGTTCTCCAGCACCCGGCGGGTGACCGCCTCGCGGGTGGAGACGCACAGCGCGTCGGCGTCCGCCCCGGCCGCGATCAGTTCGTCCTCGCTGGTGCTCGGCCGCCCCTGGAGGTCGATGTCGAGGTCGGTGATCTCGTTGACGACCTCGCGCTCCATCTCCAGCCCCTCGGTCTCGCTGCCGTAGCGGTCCGAGGTCACCACGATCCGGAATTGTTGGCCCATGCGCGCGTTCTCCCCACCGGCGGTGCGACCCCGCGCCCCGCCGCCCCACGGCGATCCAGATTGCCGATTATCGCAGACGTTTTCGGCGGCGTGGCCGGCGAACGCGCGTTTCCCTGGCATCCGCCATCCAGCGAGGCGCTATGATGGCGCTTCGGGTGCAACGAACGGCGCAGGGCAGGGGAGGGACGCACGTGCCGCGGCGCGCACGGCAAGGGACACCGATGGCCGACCCCGGGGACCAGGACGTCGGGTTGCCGCCCACGTCGGAGCCGGCGAAGCGCTGGATGCTGCGCATCTTCGCCAGCAGCCGGTACTTTGCCGGGTTCGCCGTGCTGGGTGCGTTCCTCTCCTCGGTCACCCTGTACGCCTACGGCGCCCTCGTCGTCGTCAAGGTCATTTCGGAGACCGTGGCCTCCGGCGAGGTCAGCATCGGCGGCGCCAAGCATTTGCAGCTCTCGTTCATCGAGATCGCCGACGTGTTCCTGCTGGGGACGGTGCTGCTGATCGTCGCCTACGGGCTGTACCAGTTGTTCCTCCACCCCACCCTGAACGTGCCCGGCTGGCTGCGGATTCGCGACCTCGACGACCTGACCGCCAAATTGCTGGAGGTCGTGGCCGTCATGCTGAGCGTGACGTTCCTTGCCTACACGGTCGAAACGGGCGCCGGGGAGGACGTGCTGGAACTCGGCATCGCGGTCGCCGTGGTGATCGGCGCGCTGGGCCTGCTCGCCATCGCGGCGCGGCGCGCGCACGACCGGAGCGATTCGCACCCGGCGGAGTAACCTTCGGGCGGGCCGCGGCGCGTGCGGCCCCGTTCCTGCGTTACGTGCGTGCTGGCGACGCCGGTGGCCACGTTGACGTCGCGCCCGATTCGTGGATTCTTTTGCCGACCCGAGGCGGACACGGCGACGTGTCCGGGCGTCCCGTCGGGCACGACGCGGGCAGGAGCCCATCCCGACCCCGTCCAGCGCCGATCGCGCGCCGCGCCAGCGGGACCGATCTCGCACACCGGCGGCAACGGCGCCGCGGCAGGTTCCGGAGGACGAGGATGGCACGCGCCTCCAGCGACGACCCGGCGGACGACCGGCTGCGAAGCCTCGCCTTCGCGGTCGTCGGCGCGGGCGTCCTGATTACCGACCCATCCCTGCCCGACAACCCGATCATCGATGTCAACCCCGCCTTCGAACGGATCACGGGCTACGCGCGTGAGGAGGTCCTCGGCCGCAACTGTCGGTTCCTGCAGGCGCCGGACACGGACCCGGCGGCGGTGGCCCGCATTCGAGAGGCCATCGCCGCCGGTCGTGACGTCACCGAAACGCTGCTCAACGAGCGCAAGGACGGCACGCCGTTCTGGAATGAGCTGTGCATCACGCCGGTCCGCGATGCGTCGGGCGCCGTCACCCACTTCGTCGGCGTCCAGACCGACGTCACCGGCCGGGTGCGCGCCGAGGAGCAGGCCCGACTCGGCGAAGCGCGCTACCGGGCGCTCGTCGAGCGGGTGCCGGCCGTCGTCTACACCTGCAGCGCCGGCCCGGAATCGGTCCTGCTCTCCGCCAGCCCGGGGCTGGAACGGCTGTACGGGCACCCGTTCGCGGCGTGGCGCGACGACCCGGACCTGTGGCCGCGCGTCCTCCACCCGGACGACCGCGCGCGAGCGCTGGCGATGCGCGACCGCTCGGTCGCCACCGGCGAGCCGTTCGAGATGGAATACCGGTTGCGAACCCGCGATGGGGAGTACCGCTGGGTCCACGACGAGACGGTGCTGGTGCGCGAGGGCGCCGGCCGCCCGCTCTATCGCCAAGGGTTGCTGCGCGACATCACCGCCCAGAAGCGCATCGATGCCGATCTGAAGGCCAGCGAGGAGCGCTACCGCACCCTCGTGGAACGGTTGCCGGTCGTCCATTTCACGTCGATGAGCGCGGAACTCGGGACGCCGTCCTTCATCGGGCCGCAGCTCGAAGACTTGACCGGCTACACCCCTGACGAATGGCGGGCCGACCCGCACGGCTGGATGCGGGCGCTGCACCCGGACGACCGCGACCGGGTGCTGGCCGAGGTCGCGGCCGCGAACGCGACCGGCGGTCCGATGACCAGCGAGCACCGGCTGATCACGCGCGACGGCCGGGTGGTCTGGGTTCGCAGCGAGGCGATCCTCGTCCGCGACGAGCACGGGACGCCCCACGCCTGGCACGGATTCATGCTCGACGTCACCGAGCGCCGACGCGCGGAGGACGAGTTGCGGGCCGAGGCCGACCGCCTCGCCGCCGTCGTTGATATGCAGGCCGCCATCTCGGCGTCGGCACGCGATCCCGAGGCGGTGATGCGGCTTGCCGTGGCGCGGGTGATGGACCTGACCGGCGTCGGCGCGGCCGGCATCTCCATCCTCGAAGGGGACAACGCCGTGTATCGGGTCGTCGCCGGCACCGCCCGCGAGATCGAAGGCGTGCCCTTCCCGGCCCGGGGGTGCATCAGCGGGCTCAGCCTGCTCACGGGCGAACCGTACCGGATCGACGATTCGGAGGCCGACCCGCGCGCCGATATCGACATCATGCGCACGGCGGGCGTCCGCTCGCTGCTCACCACGCCGCTGCGCTTCGAGGACGGGATCGTCGGGGCGCTCGCCATCGGTTCCCCCGAGCCGTACGCGCTGGGCGAGCGCGAGGAGCATCTGCTGGCGCTGGTTGCGGGGATGATCGCGTCCGCACTGGCCCACGCCACCGCGCTCGAAGCGGCGCAGGCGGCCGAGGCGCGCTTCCGCTCGCTGGTGGAGAACGCGCCGGACCTCGTGCTCGTCCTCGACGCGGATGGAACAGTCAGGTTCGCGTCCCCGGCGATCGAACGCGTGCTCGGCTACGAGGCGGATGTTTTCGTCGGCGGTCCGCGGTTCGACCTCGTCCACCCCGGTGACCGGGCTGACGTCGAGGCGATTTTTGGACGGATCGCGGTTACCCCCGGGGCCCAGGGCAATCGAATCATGCGCATGCGGCACGCCGACGGGTCGTGGCGTTGGCTGGATGCAATCGGCCAGAATCGGCTCGACGACCCGGCCGTGGCCGGCATCGTCATCAACTATCGCCACATCACTGAACACGTGCTGGCCGAGCAGGCGCTGCGGGAAAGCGAAGCCCGGCTCAACGCGGCCCAGGCCATCGCGCACGTCGGTAGCTGGGAGTGGGATATTCCCAGCCGCACGCTTCGCTGGTCGGACGAGATGTACCGCCTGCACGGGATGAATCCGGCGGGAGGCATCACGATCGATCGGTTCATCGCGTCCGTCCACCCCGAGGATCGCCAACGGGTCGAGGACGTGAGGCGGGAGGACGGTCTGCCAACGGAGCCCACGTGGCTCGTATACCGGGTCATGCATCCCGGCGGCGACGTCCGCATGATCGAGTCGCACGGCGAAGCCGAACTCGACGCGCGAGGGACGCCGGTCAAGGTTGTCGGAACTTGCCAGGACGTCACCGAACGGACCCGCTGGGAGGAGCAACTGGTCGCCGCCCGGGATGCCGCCGAGGAAGCGAGCCGGCTGAAGAGCGCGTTCCTCTCCACCATGAGCCACGAGTTGCGGACGCCGCTGACGGCGATTATGGGCTATTCGAACCTGCTGCTGGAGGGCATCAGCGGCGACCTGAACCCGATGCAGGCCGCCGACGTCGGCCTGATCGCCGCCGGGGCCGACCGGCTGCTGGCGCTGATCAACGACGTGCTGGACCTGTCCCGGATGGGCGCCGGCATGCTGGCGCTCGAACCAGCCCGCGTCGATCTCGCCGCCCTCGTCGGCAACGTTGCCGCCGAGGTCGCGCCGCAGGCGGCCCGGCAGGGGCTCGCGGTCGATATCGCCGTGCCGTCAGGATTGACGATCGAGGCCGATCCGTTGCGGCTGCACCAGGTGCTGCTCAACCTCGTCGGCAACGCGGTCAAGTTCACCGAGGCGGGCCGCATCGCGATTTCGGCGCGGCGGGACGGCGACAGGGTCGAGATCGCCGTTTCCGACACCGGCATCGGCGTCGCCCCGGAGGCGCTGCCGCGCATCTTCGACGAGTTCCGGCAGGCCGACGAACGCACGACCCGCCGCTTCGGCGGCTCCGGACTCGGGCTGGCCATCGCGCGCCGCCTGGTCGAACTGCACGGCGGCACGATCGAGGCGGACAGCACGCCGGGGGTCGGCAGCACCTTCACCGTCGTCCTGCCGGCCGATGGCGCGGCCCGGCCGCCGGATCAGGCCGGCGATGCCGCGCCGGTCGCGTCCGCCTCGCCGGGGCGGACCAGCCCGCTCTCGTAGGCGAAGACGACCGCCTGCACCCGGTCGCGCAACCCCAGTTTAGCCAGCAGGTTTGATACGTGCGTTTTGACCGTCGCCTCGCCGACGAACAGTTGCTCGGCGATTTCGGCGTTGGCGAGGCCGCGCGCCAGCAACCGCAGCACCGCCGCCTCCCGTTCGGTCAGCGCCGCCAGTTCGGCGGAGCGCGCGGCCGGGGCCGCGCGGCGGGCGAACTCCTCGACGATCCGCCGCGTCACCGAGGGCGCCAGCAGCGCGTCCCCGGCGGCGACGACACGCACCGCCGCGATCAGGTCCTCCGGCGGGGCGTTCTTCAGCAGGAACCCGCTCGCGCCGGCCCGAAGCGCCTCGAACACGTACTCGTCGCGCTCGAACGTCGTCAGAATCACCACCCGCGGCGGGTCGCCCGCCCCGGCCTCGGCGAGGATGCGGCGGGTTGCGGCCAGTCCGTCCAGCACCGGCATCTGGATGTCCATCAGCACCACGTCGGGCCGGAGGTCGCGCGCCGCCGCGATGGCCGCCGCGCCGTCCTCGGCCTCGCCGGCGACGACGATGCCCGGTTCCGATTCGAGGATCATGCGGAACCCGGCCCGGACCAGCGCCTGGTCGTCCACCACCAGCAACCGCAAATCGCGTTCGGCGCTCATGCCGGCCTCCCGTCGAAGGGCAGTTCGGCCCGCACCGCGAAGCCGCCGCCCGGCGGCCGTTCGATCGCCAGCGTGCCGCCCAGCAAGCCGACCCGCTCCCGCATCCCGACCAGCCCCGCGCCGCTGCCGGAAACGGTCCCGTTGCCGCCCTGCCCGCGCCCGTTGTCGGTCACTTCGACCAACACGCCGCGCTCGCCGTAGCGGACCCGCACCGTCGCCGACGCCGGGCCGGCGTGGCGCAGCGCGTTGGTCAGTGCTTCCTGCACGATCCGATAGGCGGACAGGTCCACCGCCGGCGGCAACGCGCGCGCCTCCCCCTCGACCGCCAGCGCGACCGGCAGGCCGGCGTCGCGCATTTGGGCGACCAGCGCGTCGAGGCGGCGCAGGCCGGGTTGCGGCGCCAGTCCATCGGCATCGTCTTCGTGGCGCAGGAACCCGAGCAGCCGGTGCAGTTCGCGCACCGTTTCGCGGCTCGCCGCCTCGATCGCCGACAGCGCCTGCTCCGCCTGCTCCGGCCGGGTGTGCAACACACGGCGGGCGGCCCCGGCCTGCACGCCCATCAGGCTGACGTGGTGGGCGACGACGTCGTGCAGTTCGCGGGCGATGCGCACCCGCTCGTCGAGCATCGCCCGCCGCGCGTTGGCCTCGCGCTCGATCTCCAGTTGCCGGGTCCGCTCGGCCAGTTCCGCTTCCCGTTCGCGGGCGGCCCGGGCGGCGTCGCCGAAGAGCCAGACCCAGCCGACGAAGGCGGCGTTGGCGACGACGACCAGCACCACTTCCGGCAGCGGCATGGGGTCCACGCCGGCCCCGTCGCCGACGATCTGCAGGGCTACCCCGGCCGTGAACGCGACCGAGGCCGCCGCCCGCACGGGGGTACGCCATCGCCCTTCGCCGTAGACCCCGGCGCTGTAGGCCGCCAGCAGCCAGCCGTTGCCGAACCACCACGCGTCCGGCACGCCGGCGAGGGAATACACCACGACGGCGACCGTGACCGCTGCCAGCACCAACAGGGGCGCCCGACGCCGCCACGCCAGCGGGGCGTAGAGCAGGACGACCAGCAGCACCGCCAGCGGCGCCGGGACCGGTGGGGCCGCCGGCCAGCCGATCCGCAGCGATGCCAGTTCGAACGCGACGAAGACCGCCGCGATGATCGCTTCGGTGGCGTCGGGGTGGCGGTCGGCGAGGGCGCGCAGCCGCGCGAGCGGTCCGGGATTCATGGGCACAGCATACCGACCGGACCGGGCCGCTCCATCCCCCGGACGGATGATCCCGGTCCCTCCCGGTTCCGCCGGAAGGAGGAACCGCGATTCCCGCCGCCGGCCGATGGCGTCGCGCCGGTTGGCCGATAGGGTTGTGGCACGACCGGCGCCGACGACACCGCCGGCCGCCGCGGGAACTTCCCCGAGCGAAAGGACACCGCCGTGGACCTCGCCAATCGCCCGACCCCGGAAATGCTGGAGCGGGTTCGCCCCTCGCGCCGCACCCTGCTCAAGACCTCGTTCGCCTCGCTCGCCGTTGCGCTGACGGCCGGCACGCCGCGGCTCGCCGGGGCCTCGCCAGCAACGCCCGTCGTCGCGACCCCGGCGACGGCCACCGCCGATCTTGCCGCGCTGGATGCCTTCGTCGAGGAACGGATGGCCGCGCTCGGCGTCCCCGGCGTCGCCATCGGCGTCATCCTCGGGGAGGAGGAGCACGTCGCCGGGTTCGGTGTCACCAGCGTCGGGCACCCGCTGCCGGTCGATGGCGACACCCTGTTCCAGGTCGGTTCGATCACCAAGACCGTCACCGGCACGGCGCTCATGCGGCTGGTGGAACGGGGCGAGATCGATCTCGACGCCCCGGTGCGCGACTACCTGCCGGAGTTCCGGGTGGCCGACGAATCCGTCTCCGAGGAGGCGCTGATCCGGCACCTGGTCACCCACACCGGCGGTTGGTTCGGCGACGACTTCACCGATCCGGGACGCGGTGAGGACGCGCTGGCCGAGTACGTAGCCGAACTGGCCGACCTGCCGCAGGTCGCGCCGCTCGGCGAGCATTTCTCGTACAACAACGCCGGCTTCAGCGCCGCCGGGCGGATCGTCGAGGTGGTCACCGGCCAGCCGTACGAAGACGCGGTCCGCGACCTGGTGCTGGCCCCGCTGGGCATGGACCACAGCACGTTCTTCGCCGAGGAGGCGATCACCGAAGCCACCGCCGTCGGCCACGTCGCGCCGGAGGGCGAGCCGGTGGTCGCCCGCCCGTGGAACATCCCGCGCGCGGCGAACCCGGCCGGCGGCGTCATCGCCCCGGTGAACGAGATGCTGCGCTACGCCCGCTTCCACCTCGGCGACGGCACGGCGAACGGCGAAACCGTGCTGACCCCGGAATCGATGGCCTTCATGCAGGCGCCGCTCGGCCCCGGCGGCAGCCTCGGCACGGAGATCCTCGACGGCGTCGGCGTCACCTGGATGCTCTCGAGCATCGACGGCGTTCGCCTCGTCGCCCACGGCGGCTCCACCAACGGCCAGCAGGCGAACGTCGTCCTCGCGCCAGAGCGCGACTTCGCCATCGTCGTGCTCACCAACGCCGACGCCGGCGCGGCGCTCGGCGTCGAAGCGGCCAACTGGGCGCTGGAGCACCTGCTCGGGTTGACGCTGCCGATTCCGGCCACGCAGGACCTGGACGCCGCGACGGCCTCCGACTACCTCGGGCGCTACGGCGACACCGCCGGCCTCCTGATCGAGGTCGCGCTGGATGGCGGGACGCTGCGCGCCATCGCGACGGCGGCCGGCGAGCCGGTCCCGGACGGCGAGGTCGTGCTCGACCCGATCGGCGGCGACCTGTTCGTCTCCGACTTCATGGGGATGGCGTTCTTCAGCGATTTCGCCCGCGACGACGCCGGCGAGGTGGGCTGGATGCGCTTCTCCGGCCGCCTGCTGCCGCGCGCCGCCTGATCCGCCGCCCAACTGAGGATGGCGGGGCGGAAGCGCCCCGCCATCCTGCTCTTCGTCATCCCTCGACAAGCTCGGGATGACGGGGGGTGGGTCCGGGCAGTGTCGCTACCGGACCGGTGTCGCTTCCGGGGTGGACGCCATCGGCGCTGCAATTGGCGTCGCGGACGGCGCACCCACCCGCTCGAAGACGTATTCGTCTCCGGACGCGGGATCGACGACGACCAGCAGCGGCGCGCCGTCGGTCGTCCGCAGTTCTACCGGGAGGCCGACCAGCGGCGGATCGACCGTCGCGTAGGAGGCGCTTCCGGGTGCGCCCTCCACCGGCAGGAGGCTCGTGGCGAATTCGCCGGCGTCCATCACGAAGCGCGGCGACCCGTCCGCTTCACCCGGTTTCAGCCGGAGCGTGACCGCGCCGAGCACCGGGCTGGCGTAGTCACCGAGGAAGGGGCGGACGGCGTCTTCGTCCACCCGATCACCGAAACTCTCCCGCGCCTCGGCCATCAGGCGCTCGACCTGCTCGATGGCGAACCCGAGTTGGCGGTCGTACTCGGGCTCCTGGCCGAAGGCCAGTTCCAGCACCCGGTAGCGAACCGCCTCGTTGAACAGGTTGGCGCCCTGGCCGTTCGCCAGTACGACGACGCCGAGCCCGGCGTCCGGCATGAACGCGAGGTCCGATGTGAACCCGAGCGTGTTGCCGCCGTGGTGGATCAGCGGCAGCCCCTTGTAGTCGTCGATGAGCCAGCCGAGCCCGTAACTCGTGTCGGCCGAGATGGGCACCTGCGGCTGCCACGTTTCGCGCAGGTTCTCCTCCGACACCACCCGCGTGCCGTCCGGCGCGACGCCGCGCTCCAGTTGGGTCAACGTGTAGCGGGCCATGTCGCCGACGTTCGACCACAACCCGCCGGCAGGCGCGATCGGAGCGAGGAACCCTTCGGCGGAGAGCGGAATCGGCGCGTAGCCGCCAGCCAGCGTGGAGCCGTGCGGCGTGGCGTGTTCGCCGGCGGCGGCCTCGTCGAACGAGAAGGTCGAATCGGTCATCCCGATCGGGCCGAGCACGCGCTCCTGCAACGCCGCGACGTAGGCCTCGTGGAGGGAGCCTTCGGCGCCGCCGGCCGCGACCGCCGCCGCGTAGCCGCCGGTCGCCACCATCTGGTTGCTGTACTGGAACGCTTCGCCGAACCCGGTGAAGAGCTCGAACCGCGCCAGCGAGGCGACGACGTCCCCGCCGGTCATCTCCGCCGAGTTGAACACCAGTTCGAGGTCGCGCCGGGGCACCCCGGTGCAGGCGCACACGAGGTTGCGGACGGTCATCTGCGCGGTGATCCCGGGGTCGGCGACGGCGAACGACGGGAGCAGATCCACGACCGGCGTATCCCAGTCCATCCGGCCGTCATCGACGAGGGTTGCCATGAGCATGGTGGTCATCGGCTTGGTGGTGGAGCCGATCAGCATCAGCGTGTCCGGCGTCACCGGGTCCGTGCCGCCCAGTTCGCGTACGCCGAACCCGGCCTCGTAGACGACCGCGCCGTCCTGCACGACGGCGACCGCCGCGCCGGGGATGTCCATCCGCTCCATCGTCGCGACGATGTACGCCTCCAGGTCGGCCAGCATTGCCGGCGTCAGCGTTTGCGCCGCCACCCCGGTGAGGTCGGCCCGTTCCACCCCGGTGATGTTGAACCCGGAGTCGATGATCTGGATCTGCGCCGCCCGGCGCGCGAGGGCGCTCACCTCGCCCCGGTACAACTGGACGAAGACGTTGCCATCGACCACTTGCCCGACGCCTTGCAGGATTTCGCCGCTTTCCTGCCCGCGGTCGTAGGTGACGATCGCCACCTGCTCGATCCCCGGCGGCGACGGCGGCTCCAGCGTATCGACCGGCTCCCGGTCGAACCCCGGTTCGATACGCCGCCACGCTTCGTCAATGGCCGCGAGCGGATCGTCGCCGGGGACGACCAGCAGGGCCACCTCGATCGTGCCCTCCGGGGAGCGCAGCACGCCGTAGCCGTCGATCGTTTCCGCTTCCCAGCCGGCCGGGATCGGGACCGTGTAGCGCCCCTCGGGGTCTTCGTAGGCCGCGTCGGCCCCGGCGACGGGCGTGGCCGCCGATGCCGGCGTGCCGGGCGGCGGGGTTCCCGTCTGGGCCGTCGCCGGCGCCCAGGCCAGCACCGCGACCAGCAGCGCGGCAAGGAGGACGGAGGATCGCGGCATGGATGACTCCTCGACGGTGACCCGCCTTGCTGGCCGGGCGCGATCCCGGCCTCGTGGGGATTCAATGGCGGCGCGCACGCGCTGTGCCACTACAATGCGCCCGCTACGCCTAACCGGACCGAGGCGCTGACGCGCCCGGTGGCCCGCCAGGTGTGACGGCTCCGGCCGCCGCACACCGCCGTTTGCTCGCGACCGAGGTTGTCCGTGTCACGCCTGCTCTCGATGATGTCGCTCGTGCTGGTGCTGCTCGCCGCCCCGGCCGTCACGCTGGCGGGGGACGCGACGCCCGCCGCCAGCCCGGCTCCGGCGGCGACACCGCTCGCGCATGCTCCCGCGCCGGGCACCGAGATCCTGTGGGACACGTGGGGCGTCCCCCACGTCTTCGCGCCGGACGCGCCGAGCCTGTTCTACGGCTACGGCTGGGCGCAGGCACGCAACCACGGCGACCTCCTGCTCCGCCTCTACGCGCAGGCGCGGGGCGAGGCTGCCTCCCTGTTCGGCGAGGCGTACCTCCCGTTCGACGTGACCGCGCGCACGCTCGACTTTCCCGGCTACGGCGAACGCTGGCTGGCGGAGCAGGACCCCGCGTTCCGCGCCAACCTCGACGCCTTCGCCGCCGGGATCAACGCCTACGCCGCTGCCCACCCGGAGGCGATTGCCGACGAGGTGGAGCCGGTGCTGCCGGTTTCCGCGGCCGACACCCTCGCCCACACCGCCCGCCTGTTCGCGTCCTTCCTCGCGGGCGCCGATGCCGCCTGCTCGACCGCGGTGCACGTCGCGCCGTGGGGCGGCGGGTCAAACGGGTGGGCGGTGGCCCCGCCCCACGCCGCGGGCGGCACGCTGCTGCTGGCCAACCCGCACCTCGCCTGGGGCGGCATGCATACGTTCTTCGAAGCGCAACTCTCCGCGCCGGGCGTCTACGATGTCTACGGCGCGACCCTCCTCGGCATCCCGGCGCCGGCCATCGCCTTCAACGACCGCCTCGGCTGGACCCACACCGTCAACACCCTCGACGGCTGCGACATCTACCTGCTCGACGCCGTTGACGGCGGCTACCGGGTGGACGGCGAAACCATCCCCTACGAATCCACCAGCGCCACCATCCAGGTGCGGCAGGAGGACGGAGCGCTGCGCGACGAATCGGTTTCCATGCGCCTTTCGGAGTTCGGCCCGGTCTTCGACGTCGAGGGCGCGCCGGTGGCTGTGCGGATGCCGATGTTCACCGACGCGGCGACGGCCTCCGGTTCCCTCGCGCAGTGGTGGGAGATGGGCCGGGCGCAGGACCTGCCCGCGTTCGAAGCGGCGCTCGCCCGGCAGCAGTTGCCGCTGTTCACCGTGATCTACGCCGACGCCGACGGCCACGTCATGAGCCTGTTCAACGGGCAGGCTCCCGTCCGGCCGGGCGGAACCTGGGCCGACTGGCAGCAACCCCGCGCCGGAGACACGTTCGCCGACCGCTGGACCGCCATCGAACCCTACGAGGCGTTGCCGAAGGTGCTCGACCCGCCCTCCGGCTGGGTGCAGAACTCCAACAGCCCGCCGTGGTACGCGACCTACCCGCTGGCGCTCGATCCGGCCGACTTCGCGTCGTCGCTGGCCCCGGAGTTCATGCTCTGGCGGGAACGGCGCGGCATCCGGCTGCTGGACGAGAACCCCGGCCTGACGCTGGAGCGGATGATCGCGCTCAAGCACGATACCGGAATGGAACTGGCCGACCGGGTCGTGGACGACCTCGTCGCCGCCGCCCGCGATGCGGGCGATGCCGACGCGATCCGCGCCGCCGAGGTGCTGGACGGCTGGGACCGCTCGGCCAACCCGGACAGCGCCGGCGCGGTCCTCTTCTCGGCATGGGTGGCCGCCCTGCCGCCGGAGGATCTCGGCCTCGGCGCGGGCGAGTTCGCCACGCCGCTCTCCGGCATCTTCGCCACGGCGGCCGACCCCGCCGCGCCGCTCTCGACGCCGGATGGGCTGGCCGACCCGGCGGGCGCGGTGGCTGCCCTCGTCGCCGCCGCCCAGCAGGTCGAATCGACGTTTGGGCGGCTCGACGTGGCGTGGGGCGACGTCTTCCGGCTTCGCCTCGGCCCCGTGGACGAACCGGCGAACGGTGCGCCCGGCGACCCGCTCGGCGTCTTCCGCACCCTCTTTTTCGACGAGTCGGGCACGGCGGTCGCCGGCGACACCTACATCGCCGCCGTCGAGTTCGGCGACGAAACGCGCGCCCGCGTGCTGATGACCTACGGCAACGCCAGCCAGCCGGGATCGCCCCACGTCGGCGACCAACTCGCGCTGTCGGCCGCCGGCGAATTGCGCCCGGCCTGGCGGACGCGGGCCGAGATCGAGGCCAACCTCGCGGAGGTCGAGCGGCTCGGCGACGGGTAGGCGATGCCCCGGTCGCCTGCGGGGCCGCGACCGCGAACGGCGCCGGCCCGCCCGGTGTCGCTTCGGCGACGGCCGGAACGGTCTACCCCCTAAAATGTGCCGCGTCGGGAGAACGCCGGGGGAGCAGGGTGGACTTCGTCGTCGTCGGGGTAGGGCTGGGCGCGCTGGCGGTGCTGGTCGGGCTGCTGCTGCGCGAGCGCGGCGGGCTGGTGCAGCGCGCCGCCGACCGCAC